>NZ_UBIZ01000018.1:0-519 GCF_900465275.1 Parafrankia sp. Ea1.12
CGGGCGATACGTACCGCGATGCCACGCCGGCGCAGGAAACGCCGCAGTTCCGGCTGGTCGTAGGCCTTGTCCGCCCGCAGCTTGTCCGGTCGGCGTCGCCGCGGCCCGCGGCGGGAACGGATCGCCGGGATACTGGCCACCAGTGGGACGAAGGCCCCGCTGTCGTGCAGGTTCGCCGTGGAGACCGCCACGACCAGCGGCAGCCCGTCCGCGTCGGTCAGGACATGGATTTTCGAGCCCGGTTTGCCGCGATCGACCGGGTTCGGACCGGTCAGGCTTCCCCCTTTTTCGCGCGGAGACTGGCCGCGTCCACGATCACCGACGACCAGTCGACCTGCCCGGCCGCACCGTGCAGATCAAGGATCTTCCGATGCAGCCGGGGCCAGACACCCGCCCGGGTCCAGGCCTGGAACCGACGGTGCGCCGTGGGCACCGACACCCCGAACTCGGCCGGCAGATGCCGCCAGGCACACCCCGAGGTCAGCACGTAGACCACCGCGGTGAACACCGCCCGGTCCG
>NZ_UBIZ01000037.1:0-667 GCF_900465275.1 Parafrankia sp. Ea1.12
GGCGGGTGTGATCGTTACCAGGTGATGGGCGTGGTTGTCACCGGGTGGCGGTGGAGGTGACCGGGCCGGAGAACAGGACGTTCCCGTTCAGGTCGTAGCCGGTCGCCGTTCCGGTGGAGCTGAACGCGTCCCGGCTGCTGAAGGTGGCCGAATGCCGGATGTCGATGGAACCGACCACCGTTCCGTTCGGGCCGGGCAGGGTCCGGACGAAGGAGTAGGTGAAGGTCTTCGATCCGGTCGAGTGCCAGGAACCCCAGAAGGTCCCGCTCGGCGTGGCGACGGCGAAGCGGCTCTTCGGCAGGAACAGCATCTGGACCGACTCGGTGGCGCCGAGTGCCGTCGTGGCCGTGCCCGTCCAGTAGCCCACCGGGCTGTAACCGCCGCCATGGGAGGTCGTGCTCGCGGCTCCGGCGACCGGCGCCACGCCGACCGCCAGGGCGAGCGTGCCCGCCAGAGCCGCCAGCAACAGCGCCGCCCGCGTGGAGGCGAGACGGACGCGAGGTCGCAACATACAGGTTCTCCTTTGCCGTGGACATCAAGGTGCCTGAACACCGCCGACCGGCTTGAAGAAGCCCCGGAAACACGGTTCCGCGTGCGCGCTCAGGCAGCGCCGCGCACGTGCGCGTATCCGGGACCAGGAAACGGGACACCACCCCCCCGTCGCGCT
>NZ_UBIZ01000375.1:0-714 GCF_900465275.1 Parafrankia sp. Ea1.12
AGAGCGTGTCTCAGGTGGGGTGTGGGAGTTTCTTCCAGCAGGTGATCGCGGCGGCCAGGCAGAGGAATCCGAGGAAGTTACGGCCGTTGCGTTCGTAGCGGACGGTCAGCCGGCGGTAGCCGTCAAGCCACGCGATCGTTCGTTCGATCTTCCACCTGTGCCGGCCGAGACGTTCGGTGCTCTCCACCCCGCACCGGGCGATACGTACCGCGATACGACGCCTGCGCAGGAAACGACGCAGCTCCGGCTGGTCGTAGGCCTTGTCTGCCCGCAGCTTGTCCGGCCGGCGCCGCCGTGGCCCATGCCGGGAACGGATCGCCGGGATACTCGCGACCAGCGGGATGAGGACCTGGCTGTCATGCAGGTTCGCCGTGGAGACCGCCACGACCAGCGGCAGCCCGTCCGCGTCGGTCAGGACATGGATTTTCGAGCCCGGTTTGCCGCGATCGACCGGGTTCGGACCGGTCAGGCTTCCCCCTTTTTCGCGCGGAGACTGGCCGCGTCCACGATCACCGACGACCAGTCGACCTGCCCGGCCGCACCGTGCAGATCAAGGATCTTCCGATGCAGCCGGGGCCAGACACCCGCCCGGGTCCAGGCCTGGAACCGACGGTGCGCCGTGGGCACCGACACCCCGAACTCGGCCGGCAGATGCCGCCAGGCACACCCCGAGGTCAGCACGTAGACCACCGCGGTGAACACCGCCCGATCTTC
>NZ_UBIZ01000695.1:0-1624 GCF_900465275.1 Parafrankia sp. Ea1.12
CGGTAAAAGTCTACGAGCGCATCCTCCAGTTGTTCGAAGCCGAGGGAATCAAGACGATCTTCGGTATTCCCGACCCGAACTTCGTGCACATGTTCCACCTCGCCGAGGAACGCGGCTGGACCGTGGTCTCACCGCACCATGAGGAGTCCGCCGGGTTCATGGCGGAGGCGGTGTCGAGGATGACCGGCAAGGCCGCGGTGGCGATCGGCACCCTGGGCCCGGGTGTCGCGAACCTGGCCGGGGCGATGATGTGCGCCAAGGTCGAGAACTCGCCGGTCATCTTCCTGGGCGGGCAGCGTGCCCGGATCACCGAGCAGCGGGTCCGCCGTGGCCGGATCCAGTTCGTGCAGCAGGCTGAGCTGTTCGCGCCGTCGGTGAAGTACTGCGCCAGCATCGAGTACGCCGACCAGACCGACGAGGTCATCCGCGAGGGCCTGCGCAAGGCCCTGTCCGGCACCCCGGGCCCGGTCTACATCGAGTACCCCTCGAATGTGATCCTCGAGGAGCTCGACGTCCCGGCGCCCCTGCCCCCCGCGGCGTACCGGCTGGTGAACCAGACCGCCGGCCCCGACAGGATCACCGAAGCCGCCGAGTACATCCGCGCGGCCAAGCAGCCGGTCCTGCTCGTCGGGCACGGCGTGCACACCTCCCGCGCGGGAGAGTCCGTCCGCGCGCTCGCGGAGGCGATGGCCTGCCCGGTCATCCAGACCTCCGGCGGCACCTCCTTCATCAAGGGCCTGGAGGACCGCACCTTCCCCTACGGCTTCTCCGCGGCGTCGATCGACGCGGTGGTCAAGTCCGACCTGTGCCTGGCCATCGGCACCGAGCTCGGCGAGCCGGTGCACTACGGCCGCGGGCGGCACTGGGTCGCGAACGAGGCCAACCGCAAGTGGATCCTCATCGAACAGGACCCCGAGGCGATCGGCGTCAACCGCTCGATCGACGTGCCCCTCGTCGGTGACCTGCGCGCGGTCGTCCCGCAGCTCGTCGACGCCCTCAAGGACACCCCGCGCACGCCGACCCCCGAGCTCGACGGCTGGATCCGCCAGGACGCCGCCCAGCTGGCCGAACTCGCGGAGACCGCCCCGGCGGGGATGTCGCCGGTGCACCCGGCGCGGCTGATCGTCGAGGCCACCAAGGTCTTCCCGCCGGACGGCATCATGATCCGCGACGGCGGCGCCACCACGATCTTCGGCTGGACGTACTCCCAGGCCAAGCCGCACGACGTGATGTGGAACCAGAACTTCGGCCACCTGGGCACCGGGCTGCCCTACGCGGTCGGCGCCGGGGTGGCGGACGGCGGCAAGCGCCCCATGATGCTGATCACCGGGGACTCCTCCTTCCAGTTCCACATCGCCGAGCTGGAGACGGCCGCCCGGCTGAACCTCCCGCTGGTCTGCGTCGTGGCCGTGGACTACGCCTGGGGCCTCGAGGTCGGCGTCTACAAGCGCACCTTCGGCCAGGGCTCGCTGGAGACCGGCGTCCACTGGAGCAAGAACACCCGCCTGGACAAGGTGGCCGAGGGCTTCGGCTGCTACGGCGAGTACGTCGAGCGCGACGAGGACATCGCCCCCGCCATCAAGCGCGCCTACGCCAGCGGAAAGACCGCCGTCATCCACGTCGC
>NZ_UBIZ01000029.1:0-460 GCF_900465275.1 Parafrankia sp. Ea1.12
GTGTACTTGTATTGGCAATCGGAGAATGTTCACGTCGGCTGTCTACGTTACTTGGAATCTTACTTGGATCTATTCGGCTTCTCATTGTGAAAAGCACAATAAATCCAAAATTAAATCATTCTTCAACGCAAATATTTGGAATTAAAATATCATTTTTTTGCCCTTTTCATAACCGTACTAATCTCTGCTTTTTATTTTGGAAGAGCTCGAATTGTCGCATTTGATAAACCCTGGATACCTGCTGATCAGTAAGTTAATCTCTTATCACTTTATCAGAAAATTTAAAATATTTAGCTGCCCAAATTTCCCTAAAAACTATTCGGAGGTTCAGTATCTGCTAGATTTGAGAGATCTTGTAATTTTAAGTGCTGACCAAGCTTTCCAATTTTATTTAGTTACAGACGGAACATTGAAGGTTAGTTTAAAATTTAAACATACTTATGATATGACCTCATTCAAC
>NZ_UBIZ01000709.1:0-1176 GCF_900465275.1 Parafrankia sp. Ea1.12
TACTGATGATTAATGTGTGAAGTTCTGTTGATCAGAGCTGTTCCCAAGTCAGTCCGGTTTCGGTGAGGAACCCGACGAGGAGTTCGGGTCGGTACTGCATGCGTTTTAGCCCGTGTTTGACAGCCTGGTGGACCTCGTCGATGCCACGGGCGGCGAGATGGACCAGGGTTGTGCGTTTCAGGTACGACCAGACGCCTTCGGTCGGGTTCAGGTCGGGGGCGTAGGCCGGCAGCCACACCACGTTGATCCAGCTGGTGTGCGCGGCCAGGAACGCGGCCATCTGCGTTTGGAGGTGGATGTTCAACCGATCCCACACCAGCACCAGCCGACCCCCGGGCAGCTGCGCGTGCGCGGCCAGCAGAAGATCCCGACAGTCAGCCCAGCCCAGCCCCTTACGTTCGCCGGGGCGGCCGTGGCTGACCCGGGCCCGGTAGACCAGCCGGGCCCGCTGCCCAGGTTTGTAGCAGACCATCCCGACCACACTCACCCGCCCAGACCCGCCCCGTCCCGGGACCCGCACCAGCGGGGTCACCCCCCGGCGTGCCCAGGTCCGTCCTCGCGGCGGCCGCAGTCCCTGCCCTGTCTCGTCGAGGAAACAGACCCAGGCATCCCGGGCCGCCGCGGTGGTTTTACTGCCGACCACTCCCGCCCAGCCCACTCCTCTACGACGGTGTCGTCGCGTTCGAGGGCACGGCGGGCCGGCATCTGACACGACCAGCCGTGCCGGTCCAGCAGCATCCACACCCCGGGCAGCGTGTAGACGACCCCGAACTCCCACCTGATCACCTGCGCGACCCGGGCCAACGTCCATCGCTGATCGTCCCAGCCGTACACCCCCGGGCCGCGGCGCAGGACCGCTTCCAACCGGGCCAGCTGCCGATCATCCAGCCGGCACGCCGACAACGGGCCGGTCGATCGCAACGCAGCCGCACCCCCCGATTCCCAGGCGCGGTACCAACATCCCGCCGTTTTCACGGTCACTTTGAATTCCCGGGCCACCTCCGCTCGCGTCGCGCCCTGATCGAACCGGTCGGCCGCTGCCATCCGGACCCGTTCCCTTTCCACCTGCTCGGCGGGCGTCAACCCGCCACCCGTCGCATACCTCATACAAAGGGTTTACCCGCACACCCGCGACTATCACCGGGAGCATTAACACCACGCATTAATCGTCAGTAG
>NZ_UBIZ01000184.1:0-819 GCF_900465275.1 Parafrankia sp. Ea1.12
TGTGTTACCGCTTGTTCAGCTGGCCGGCGTCGACCGGGACGACGGTGCCGGTCACGTACCGCGCGTCATCCGACACCAGCCAGGCGATGGCGTTCGAGACGTCCAACGGGTCCACCGCGTCGACGGGCATCGCGTTGGCCAGCACCCGCGCGAGCTCCGGGGACCCCGCCGTGATGACCGACAGGTCCCCGTTCGCGGCCATCGGCGTCTTCACCGTGGTCGGGGCGACGCTGTTCACCCGGATGCTGTGCGGCGCCAGGTAGTTCGCCCACGACCGCATCAGCCCGACCACACCGTGCTTGGCGGCGGTGTAGCCCAGGAAACCCGCCGTCGGGATACCCACCCCGACCAGCCCGCCCGTGGAGCTGGTCAACACGATCGCCCCACCCTGGCCCCGCTCGACCATCGACGGGATCGACACCCGACCGGTGTTCCACACCCCCGTGAGGTTGACCCCGACGACGTCCGCCCACTGCTCGTCCTCCGACGCCGCCCCACCCGGCCCGATACCGGCGTTCGCCAGCACGATGTCGACCGGGCCCAGCTCGGCGACGCCGTCCTGGAACGCCTTCCCCAACGCCACCACGTCACGGACGTCAGCCTGCCGGGCGACGATCCGCCGTCCCGTCTCCTCGACCGCCTTCACGGTCAGCTCGAGGTCGTCCGGAGTCGCCATCGGGTAAGGCACCGACTCCATCTGGGCGCAGATGTCCACCGCGATGATGTCGGCACCCTCCTGCGCTAACCGGACCGCGTGGCTACGACCCTGACCGCGTGCCGCGCCGGTGATGAACGCGACCTTGCCGTCGAGCTTTCGTT
>NZ_UBIZ01000212.1:0-241 GCF_900465275.1 Parafrankia sp. Ea1.12
GCACCAGTCGAGGCGGCGTTCGCTGGTGTTCGGGGCGAGCGCGTCGCACATCGTCGGGATGGACGTCGACGAGGGCCGGGCGCTGCTCGCGGACCTCGAGCGGCGTAGCACGCTGCCGGACCGGGTGTTCTCGCACTCGTGGACGGCGGGGGACATGGTGATCTGGGACAACCGCGGGCTGGTCCACCGGGTCCGCCCGTTCGACCAGACCGAGCCGCGCCGGATGCACCGCATCACCCTC
>NZ_UBIZ01000556.1:0-219 GCF_900465275.1 Parafrankia sp. Ea1.12
TCATCGACGCCTCCGAGCGGTGGGGTGAGCCGGTGGCCGGGTCCTTGACCCGATCCCAGTTGAACTTCACCGCTTCGGCATTGAGCGGAGTGCCGTCGGAGAAGACCAGCCCGGGCCGCAGCTTCAGCGCGAAGGTCGCGCCACCGTCGGTCGTGGCGAAGGACTCGGCCATCGAGTACGCGATCTTGCCCGTCTCGTCCGTGGTCATCAGGGTTCTGT
>NZ_UBIZ01000267.1:0-49012 GCF_900465275.1 Parafrankia sp. Ea1.12
GTGTGGGGGTGGTGGTCGAGGTGGGTGGTGAGTTGGTGGGCCTGGTCGCGTAGGGCCTGGGGGGTGCGCGCGGACAACACCCAGGCCAGCACCGGAGCGTCCACGGCGCCCGTGTCCTGCCCGTCCGGTACGCCGGCGCCCGGCGCGGGCGGCTCGGCGCCGGGCGGGGCCTCGGTCAGCACCACGTGGCAGTTCGTCCCCCCGACGCCGAACGAGCTGACTCCGGCGACCAGGGCCTCGGCGGGCCGTGGCCACGCGCCGGCGGAGCTCGCCACCCGCAGTCGAAGCTCCGCCAGCGGGATGTCAGGGTTCGGGTGCTCGAAGTTGAGGCTCGCCGGGATGCGGCGATGGCGGATCGCCAGGGCGGTCTTGAGCAGTCCGACGATGCCGGCCGCCCCCTCGAGATGGCCCACGTTCGTCTTGGCCGAGCCGACCAGGAGCGCCTGCTCGGATGGCCGTCCCGCGCCGAGCACCGCGCCGAGCGCCGCGGCCTCGAGCGGATCGCCGACCGGCGTGCCGGTGCCGTGCAGCTCCACGTACTGCGCGGCGGCCGGGTCGATGCCGGCATCGGCGAACGCGCGGCGGACGGCGTCTCGCTGCGCGTCGGAGCTGGGCACGGTGAGCGCGTCCGTCGCGCCGTCGTTTGTCACGGCGCTGCCGCGCAGCACGCACGTGACGGGGTCGCCGTCGGCCAGGGCGTCGGCGAGCGGCTTGAGCACGACGATTCCGCCGCCCTCGCCACGCACGTACCCGTTCGCGCGCGCGTCGAAGGTGAAGCAGCGCCCGTCCGGGGAGAGCGCGCCGAACCGCTCCACGGTGAGCGTGCTCTCCGGCGTGAGGTTGAGGTTGACTCCGCCCACCAGCGCCAGGTCGGTCTCCCCGCGCCGGATGCTCGTCAGCGCCAGGTGCACGGCGACCAGTGCGGACGCCTGGGCCGCGTCCACGGTGAGGCTCGGGCCGCGCAGGCCGAGCGTGTAGGAGACGCGGTTCGCGAGGATCCCGTGGTTCAGCCCGGTCAGCGTGTGCCGGGTGATCGCGTCCGGGCCGCGCCGGTGGGTGAGCGTCGCGTAGTCGTGGGCGATCGTGCCGAGGAACACCCCGGTCCGGGTACCGGCGAGCGTCCCCGGGACGATTCCGGCATCCTCCAGGGCCTCCCAGCTCAGTTCGAGGACGAGGCGTTGCTGCGGGTCCATCGCGGCGGCCTCGCGGGGGGAGATACCGAAGAACTCCGGATCGAAGGTGTCCACCGCGTCGAGATATCCCGCCGGGCGCGCGGCGGCATCGTGGCGCGCTTCGGTGGACAGGATCGAGGCGCGGGTCCCGGGAATCGGAGTGATGGCGCTCTCGCCGTTCTCCAGAAGGCGCCAGAATGCGCCCGGATTCTCGGCCTTGGGTAGCCGGCAGGCAAGGCCGATGACGGCCACCGCCGAGGTCTCTGATTCGAGCGCGCCGTTTCCGTCCGAACTCATCGTCGCGAACTCCAGCTCTTCCCATATGTACCTGTCACCGACGCCCGATAGGCACGTGGCGGTAGAACGGCGGTTCCGAGGTGGTGCGCGGGGGTGGTCGGCCCGAGGCGTGCCGATCGCCGGCATCGTTGCCGGATGCGCCCGCTCGCCCGCTGACACTGGAGTGACCGGCCGGAGGCGGGGGCGAGACACGGGCGGGACATCGGTCCCGGCGCCCACCCGCTCCAGACTGCTGTTGGCGTCGCATGGCGCTTCACCGACGATTGTTCAGCGCAGTCGCCCGGAGAACCCCTAGCCCGCCCCCTACCCATCCCTATGCCGCCCCCCGGCGGAAACAAAGATGAAGTGGTGTGCCCGGCCGGGAGAACGCCGTCTGGTTAGCTCTCGCCCGGCGCCGCCGGAGTTCGTCCCGCCTTTTTATGTCACGGGTGTGACGGGCGTGTTTACGCCGGCCGTGCGGTTCGCGTTCACGCCCCCGCCCGGCGCTGGAGGGACACTGTTCGTGACGGCATTTCGTTTCACTCGACCGGCGGTGGTGGCCCGTCCGCCCGTCCGCCCGTCCGCCCGGCGCCCGGCGCCCGGTACCGGCTCGGCTCCGACGGGCTTGTGGGACGACGGCCCTACCGCCACCCGGGCGTCGGCCTGACCCCGGCTGTCACCCCGTGCCTTCGGGTGCCACCGTGCGCCCGAGGCATCCGACGGGGCGGGGGCGTCTCATCTCCGCGCACGTCTGAATAGAGCGGAGAGTAGTCTTCCGATTTCTGGAGAGAGTTGGTCGAGGACGGTCCAGAAGAGGAGCCGCGAGCGATGACGGCGGTACCCCCGACCCGACTCAGGGCCGACGCGCGCCGCAATCGTGACAAGATCATCTGTGTGGCGGTGGGGGCTTTCGTGGACGAGGGCCCCTATCTCCCCATGGAGGAGATCGCCCGGCTCGCCGGGGTCGGCGTGGGCACGCTGTACCGGCACTTCCCCGACCGCGGGGCACTGATCGTGGCAGTGGTCCAGGACAGCCTGGCGACGATGCTCGCCAGGGCCCGCGCCGCCGAGGCCGAGGAGACACACGCCTGGGACGCCCTGGTACGCAGTCTGAGTGGTTCCCGCGAGCTCCGCCTCACGTGGCGCCTGCCGGACCTCTTCCTGTCCGCGACCGGTGCGGCAGTCCGGGCGGACCCGACGATCCGCCGGATCCGGGACGAGCTCACCTCGCTGATCGACAGCCTCGTGCGCGCGGCGCAGGAGGAGGGCTCACTGCGCCCGGACGTCGGGACGGGCGACGTCATCCACCTGTTCTCGCTGCTGCTGCGCGGGCCGCACAAGATGCCTGGCGAGGTGGCCGAGGCCGCCTACGAGCGTGCCCAGGGCGTCATCCTCGACGGTCTTCGCGCCCGGCCGGGCATCTCACTGACCGGCCGGGCCCTGAGCGTCTCCGAGCTCGACGCCGAGTGAAGCCGGGGACACCGGGCCTGCCGATGCCCGGCCGGCGGCCGCGGGGCGCGGTCGCCGGCCGGTGACGTCAACTCGCCGTGATGGCCCGTTCGGGGCAGTTCGCGACGGCCTCCCGCACGGCCTTCTCGAACTCCGCGGGGACCTCGTCGACCTCGACCACCGCGTAGCCGTCGTCGCTGAGGGTGAAGACTTCGGGGCACAGCGTGCAGCAGGTGGAGTGTCCGCAGCAGCCGTCGGCGTCAACGGTGACCTTCATCAGATTTTGCTCTCTGCGAGGGTGAACTCAAGGTTGAGGTGCGTCAGCCCACGCAGGATGAAGGTGGGCAGGTAGCTGTACCGGCGGTCGTCCGCGGGGCCGTGCACGCTCTCGGCGATGCGGATGTCCGTGGTGCGCTCGAGCAGCCGCTCGATGCTCGCGCGGGCCTCGGCGCGGGCGAGCGGGGCTCCGGGGCAGGTGTGGATACCGCGGCCGAACGCCACGTGGTGGCGGGCGTTCGGGCGGGCGACGTCGAACACGCTCGGGTTCTCGAAGCGGCGCGGGTCGCGGTTCGCGGCACCGTTGACGACCATGACGGTGGTGCCGGCGGGCAGGTCGACGCCGCCGACGGTGGTCGGCACCCGGGAGAGGCGGAAGTCGCCCTTGACCGGGCTCTCCAGCCGCAGCGTCTCCTCGATGAAGTTCCCGACGCGCTCCGGCTCGGCCCGCAGCAGCTGCTGGAGCTCGCGGTCCTCGGCGAGGATCTTCAGCGCCGAGGAGAGCAGGCGGACGGTGGTCTCCTGCCCGGCCGAGAACAGGTTCGCCGCCACCCGGACCGCGTCGATGACCTCCGGGGTCGACCCGTCGGGGAACGTCGCCTGCGCCAGGCCGGTGAGGACGTCCTCGCGCGGCTCGCGCCGGCGGTCCTCGATGTACTCGGTGAACTTGCTGTAGAGGAACTCCAGCGGGTTGTGCGCCATGTGGTCGTCGCCGGTGCTGCCGATGCCGCTCTCCTGCGGCTGGCGCTGGAGGCGGTCGAGGAACTCCTCCTGGTCCTCCTCGGGCACGCCCAGCAGGTCGGCGATCACCAGCAGGGTGAACGGCCCGGCGAAGCCGGTGATGAACTCGCCCTCGCCGCCGGCCAGGTACGGCTCGATCATCCGGTCGACGAGCCGCCACATGTGCGCCTCGTTCTCCTTGAGGCGCTTCGGGGTGATCAGCCGCATCAGCAGCGCGCGGTGGGCGGTGTGGGTCGGCGGGTCGAGCGTGGGGAGCTGGTCGCTCATCGGCAGCTCACCGCGGTGCCGCTCGATCAGCTCGGTGACGTCGTCACCCTCGAGCGGGACGGGGAAGCCGGGGAACGGCCCCGTCACCGAGACGCACGAGGAGAAAGTCGCGGAATCGTGGAAAACCTCCACTGCTTCCTCGTACCCTGTCACCATCACCACACCGTGATGATTCTCTCGCTGCACGGGGCACTTGCCCCGCAGCGCGTCGAGGTACGGGTACGGATCCGCGACGAGCTCGTCGTCACGGAAGAAGTCCTTGGCCTCGAGGTCACTCACGGTCTGTGCCGCTCCCTTCGACGTCCTCCGCGCCAGTCTTACACCGGCGTGAGGGCAAGACAAACGACCCGTCCGGCTAGGTACCGGCCATTGGGGTGGGCCCATTGGGGTGGGTATGCCACGGATCGTAGTAGGCCCGACGGGACGGTGCGGCGGACGCCCGTCGCCTCAGCGCACCCGCACCGGGAGTGTGGCCAGCGCGCGGTGGATGAGGCTGGGCAGGTAGACCAGCTCCGACTCGTCGACGGCCAGCTCCAGCGCGGTCGTCCGGTGGACGAGCGCCCCGATGGCCGCCGCCGCCTCGATCCGGGCGAGCGGGGCGCCCAGGCAGAAGTGGATGCCGACGCTGAAGCCCAGGTGCCGGCGGGCCGGGCGCGGCCCGTGGTAGCGGGTGATGTCGAACCGGTCGGGGTCGGTGAACGCCGCCGGGTCGCGGCCGGCGGCGGCGCTGACCAGCAGGACGCCGTCGCCGCGGTCGAACGTGTGCCCGGCGAGCTCGGTCTCCCGGCACGCGGTGCGCATGGTGAACTGCGTCGGCGGGTCGTAGCGCAGCACCTCCTCGACGGCGGAGGGGAGCAGTTCCGGCCGCGCGCGCAGGAGCGCCAGCTGGTCGGGGTGGCGCAGCAGCGAGAGCACCGCCGACCCGACGTAGTTGATGGACGTCTCCATCCCTGCCACGACGAGCAGCGACGAGACGCCGAGCAGCTCGAGCTCGCTGAGCGCGTCGTCGCGGTCGCGGGCCGCGGCCATCCGGCTGATCAGGTCGTCGGTGGGGTTCGCCCGGCGCTGCGCGATCAGCTCCTCGAAGTAGGCCTGGAAATCCTGGGTGGCCTGCCGGCGTGCGACGAGCTCGGCCTCGGTGAGCAGGTTGTCGGGGTCGGTGCCGCGGGCGATGGCCAGCGCCCAGCCGCGCAGCGACGCGCCGACGTCGTCCGGGACGCCCAGCAGGTGACCGAGGGTCGCGCTCGCGATCAGGGCCGCGTACCCGCTGATGACGTCGAGGCTCCCGGTGGCCAGCGCGCCGTCCACCAGCCGGTCGGCGAGGGCCTGGATGCCCGGTGCCATCTGGTTGACGATCCGCGGCGTGAACGCCTTGTTGACCAGCCCGCGCAGCCGGGTGTGGTCCGGCGGGTCCATCCGCAGGAACGACCGCGGGGCGCTCGCCGCGCCGTCCCGGAACGGGCTGATGCCGGCGTCGTAGCCGTGCACCCAGTCGTCGCTCTGTAGCACCGCCTCGCAGTCGGCGTACCGGGTGAGCACCGTCACCGGGATGTCGCCGAGCATGAACGGGCACAGCGGCCGGGCCTCCCGCACCCGCTGGTAGACGGCGTACGGATCGGCCTTGTGGGTCGGATGGAACGCGGTGAACTCCACCGGGGCGGACTCGGCGGCGACCCCTGCGGTGACCTCGGCGGCGACCATGGCTCTCCCACTCCTACGTCGGCGCGGTGCGTGCGGCCGCGCCCGCGCGCACGGGTGCACTCACTCCGCGGCACGCACGATGCAGGACGGCGGCGCCGGGAGACAGCGCCCAGTGCCGAGTCCAATCGGACGATTGCGCCCCGTCGACAGCTGACCGTCCACCGCCGGCCGCGGACCGTCGGTCGCCGGCTGCCGGGCGTCGCTGATGGATCGATACGAGATGCCAATGGGGCTCGCCATCCGCGCTCGGCCGGGGTCACGATGCAGCGCGACGACTCGTTGGTCGACACCGACGCACCGGGAGACCGCCGACCATGGACCGAACCTTGGACCGGGACCGCACCACCGACACCGTCGTCGCGGCCGACCCGCCTGATCAGGCCCGGCGCCTGCGTGATCTCGCCGATCTCGTCGAGCACGGGCTGCGGGCCGGCATCGGCGTCGGCCACTCCCTCGGCGTCACGCTCGCCGAGCTGGGCGACGGCTCGTCCACCTGGACGCTCACCCCGTCGCCGGCCGCGGCGAACGCGATGATGACCGTGCACGGCGGGGTTATCAGCACCCTGATGGACACCGCGATGGGCAGCGCGGTCTACACTCGCCTGCCCGCCGGAGTGCTTTACACGACGCTGGAGCTGAAGGTGAACTTCATCCGGCCGGTCGCGCTGGACGGCGGCATGCTCACCTGCGTCGCGACGGCCGTCCACGTCGGGCGCCGCACGGCGACGGTCGAGGCCCGCGTCACCAACCCGGCCGGTGCCCTGGTCGCGCACGGCTCGTCCACCTGCCTGCTGTTCGAGGTCGCCGGCCCCGCCGCGGGGCCGAGCACGGAGCCGGCCGCGGGGCCGGCGTGACGGGCCCCGCCACGAGCACACCGCACGCTGCCACGAGTGCGCCGCACGCTGTCGCGGGCGCGCCCGGCGCGCCCGACGCGGAGGCTGCGCTCGCGCAGGCCGTGATCGAGTCCTTCGATCCGGCGTGGCGGCATGACCCCTATCCCGCGTACGGCACGCTGCGCCGGGCCGGCACCTTCCTACCGGGCCCGCTGGCCGGCACCATGCTCGTCCCCGGCCATGCCGAGTGCGCCGCCATCCTCGCCGACCCGGTGTGGAGCCACGCCGAGGAGTCGGAGCTGCTCCACCCGGACAGTGACGTCGAGCTGCCCGGCTCGTTCCTGTGGATGGAGCCGCCGGACCACACCCGGCTGCGCGGCCTGGTGAGCCGGGCGTTCACCCCGCGGACCATCGAGGCGACCCGCCCGCTGGCCCGCCAGGTCGTGGACGGGCTGATCGACGACGCCCTGGCGGCGGGGGAGCTGGACCTGATCGAGGGGCTCGCCTACCCGCTGCCGCTGACCATGATCTGCGAGCTGCTCGGGGTGCCCGTCTCCGAGCACCCCGCGGTGCGCCGGATGTCGGCCGGGATCGCGCGCGGGCTCGACCCCGACGTCCTGCTCTCACCGGCCGAGCTCGCCGCGCGGACCGCCGCCGTGGAGGAGTTCCGCGAGTTCTTCGGCGCGCTCGTCACCGCCCGCCGGGCCGACCCCCGCGACGATCTGATCAGCGCGCTCGCCCAGGTGCACGCCGAGGGTGACCGGCTCACCACGACCGAGCTGCTCGGCACCCTGCTGATCCTCGTGGTCGCCGGGCACGAGACCACCGTCAACCTGATCGGCAACGGGGTGCTCGCGCTGCTGCGCGACCCCGCGCAGCTCGACGCGCTGCGGCGCGATCCCGGGCTCGCGCTGCCCGCGGTGGAGGAGATCCTGCGGTTCGACGCGCCGGCGCAGGTGACCACGCGCACCGCCCGGGCGGAGGTGACCGTGGCGGGCCGGACGTTCACCCCCGGCGAGGCCGTCATCTGCATGCTCGGCTCGGCCAACCGTGACCCCCGCGCCTTCGACCGGCCTGACGAGTTCCTCGTCGACCGCTACGCGGGCGGCGCGCGGGTGAGCCGCCATCTCGCCCTCGGGATGGGCCTGCACTACTGCCTGGGCGCCCCGTTGGTCCGGCTCGAGGTCGGTGAGGCGCTGCGGGGCATCGCCACCCGCCTGACCGGGATGACCCTGCTGGCCGATCCGCCGCCGTACCGGCCGAACATCGTCGTCCGTGGGATGTCGTCGCTGCCTGTGCGGGTCACCGGCCGACCCGGCTGATCTGGCTGATCCGCACTTCGGTCCCGGCGATACGGCAATTCCATGAATTGAGGTGCAGAACACATTTCAGGTCCGGATTGTTACAATGTGAAAGGTTCTGTGCCGTCTCGGTGGTGGCCGCCCGCAGCGCCATGTATTCCGAACAATTACTCGCGCCTTACTCCGACTTCATCGCCTGTTACCCCTGCTGGCTATACTTGCCGATTGGGGGATTAGGGAGGAAGTTCGTGGAGTTTCGACATCTGGTTTCTTTCCTCGCCATTGCCGAAGAAGTCCATTTTGGCCGGGCCGCCCGGCGACTGAACCTGACACAGCCCTCACTGAGCCAGCATCTCGCCCGTCTCGAGCGCGAGGTCGGCGTGCAACTGGTCGCCCGCACCTCGCGTGAGGTCCGTCTCACCCCCGCGGGCCAGGCCTTCCGGGGTGAGGCCAAGAGAATCCTCGAGCTGAAGCGCCGCACCCTCGAAATCACCCGCGACACCGCCGCCGGCCGCGCCGGGAAAATCAACATCGGGTTCAACCTGCCGGCCGGGCACCGGATTCTCCCGCCCACGCTGGCCCGCCTGCACAACTCCCACCCGGGCCTGCAGCCCCGACTGTGGGAGCGGCGGACCGGGCCGCAGATCAAGAGCCTGCTCAGCGGGGAGCTCGACGTCGGCTTCATCTTCGGCCTGCCGCCGACCTCGAGCCTGCACTCGATGGAGGTGCTGCGGGTCCGCATCCTGGCCGTCGTCGGCGAGCACCACGAGTGGGCCGAGCGCGACCAGGTGCCGTTCTGCGAGCTGGAACGGCAGGGCTGCCTGCTGTTCCACCGGGCGCAGTGCCCCGCGCTGTACGACACGATCTCCCGGTCGGCCGACCGGGCCCGGATCAAGCTGCGGGTCGTCGCCGAGGTCGACGACCCGGGGGCGAGCGCGCTGCTGGTGACCACCCGCCCGGTGGTCGGCTTCGCGTCCCGGGAACGCGCGCTGGGAATCGCCGGATCGCGGGCGGTTCCACTGGTCGACCCCGTTCCGACCCTGCCCGTCCATGTCGTGTGGCGTCCGCCGCGCACCCGGCTGGTCGAAACGCTGCTCGAGAGCCTGGAAAGCGCGGCCGGCGACTGGGAATCCGCCGAGACGCCTGAGGAGAAGGTCGATTGGGTGCGGGAGCGGGGGCGATCGAATATCCCGATGGTCGCGCCCGCGCCGGTCCGCCCGGCAGTAAACGCCGTTACCGTCGCAGGAAATCGCCTGAACTAGGCCCCGGTCCGAAGTGGGATTTCCGTCGGAGGTCGCCTGTGTCCTCGCCCCCGTCCACCGTGGATCGAGCCGAACAGCGGCAGACGCTGACGCTGACGGTCCGCGCCCGCCGCCACGTCGCCGAGGATGTCGTCTGTTTCGATCTGGCCGATCCGACCGGCGCGGCATTGCCGCCCTGGACACCCGGCGCGCATGTCGACGTCACGGTGCGGCCGGGGACGGTGCGGCAGTACTCGCTGTGCGGTGATCCAGCGGATCGCCACCACTGGCGGATCGCGGTGCTGCGGGAGGCCGCCGGCCGCGGCGGTTCGGTGCACCTGCACGACCGGGTCGGTGTCGGCGCGCTGCTGCCGGTCGGGCAGCCGCGCAACGCGTTCCCCCTGGTCGCCGCGCCGCGCTACCTGCTGGTCGCCGGCGGGATCGGCGTCACCCCGCTGCTGCCGATGATCGACGAGCTCGCCGCGCGCGGCGCCGAGTGGCGGCTGCTCTACGGCGGGCGCCACCGCGCGGCGATGGCCTTCGCCGACGACCTCGCCCGCCACGGCGACCGGGTCGTCCTGCACCCGCAGGACACCCACGGGCTGCTTCCCCTCGGCCCCGTCCTGGATGGCCTGCGTGCCTCCGGCGAGCACGAGGAGACGGCGGTCTACTGCTGCGGGCCCGAGGGTCTGCTCGGGGCCATCGAGGGGCACTGCGCGCAGTGGCCCGCCGGCGCCCTGCACGTCGAGCGGTTCCACCCCGCCGAGCCCGCCCACCGCGACACCGACGGCGCCTTCGAGCTGCGCCTGGCCCGTAGCGGGCGGGTGCTGCGGGTCGGGCCCGGGCAGTCGGTCCTGGAGGTGCTGGAGGCGGCCGGGGCCGCCGTCACCTCCTCCTGCCGGGACGGTACATGCGGCACCTGTGAGACGCCGGTGGTCGAGGGCGGTGTCGACCACCGTGACACCGTCCTGACCCCGGCCGAGCGCGACGGCGGCCGGACGATGATGGTCTGCGTCTCGCGCGGCCTGGGCGGACGTCTCGTCCTGGACATCTGAAATACACCCCGAGGATTTCCACCGCTATTCCAGCGGTCGTTTTGTGTGGCTGGTAATCCATGTCGCCAATCGGTTCATCCGAATGTGCAATGGGCCTTCCCTGAAAACTCGTTCCGCTCATATTCTTCAGCCGCCGGACAAGGGGTCTGACCAGGGAGGACGGCCGGCACAAACGCTGCCGGGACGGCCCGTCCCAGGCGTGTGGACGGCGGAACGTCAGTGCTGTGTCGGGGAGGAGTCACCACCGTGGGCAGGATCGAGCTCGACGGGCTGACGAAGAGATACGGCGACGTCGTCGCCGTGGACGGCGTCAGCCTCGACATCGCCGACGGCGAGTTCCTGGTGCTGCTCGGCCCGAGCGGCTGCGGGAAGTCCACCCTGCTGCGGCTCGTCGCCGGCCTGATCACGCCGTCCGGCGGCCGGGTGCTGCTCGACGGCCGGGACATCACCCACGCCCCGCCCGCCCGGCGCGACCTGGCGATGGTCTTCCAGAGCTACGCCCTGTACCCGCACCTGACCGTGGCCCGCAACATCGGCTTCCCGCTGCGCGCGGCCCGCACGCCCCGCGCCGAGGTCCGCCGCCGGGTCGAGGAGGTCGCCGCGCTGCTCGAGCTCGGCCCGCTGCTCGACCGCCGGCCGCGGGAGCTCTCCGGCGGCCAGCGCCAGCGGGTCGCCGTCGGCCGGGCGATCATCCGCGACCCGCGGGCGTTCCTGATGGACGAGCCGCTGTCGAACCTGGACGCCAAGCTGCGCCAGGCGACCCGGGCCCAGTTCCGGATGCTGCACGAGACCCTCGGCAGCACCGTCCTCTACGTCACCCACGACCAGGTCGAGGCGCTCAGCCTCGCGACCCGGATCGCGATGCTCGACGACGGGCGCCTCGAGCAGCTCGGCACGCCGGCCGAGGTCTACGACACCCCGGCCTCGGTGTTCGTCGCCGGCTTCCTCGGCTCCCCGCCGATGAACCTGCTGCCCGCCCGGGTGGAGTGCCACGACGGCCGGGTGCGGGTGCTCGCCGACGACGTCGAGGTCGACCTGTGGCCCGGCGAGGACGTCGAGACCCGCGACGTGATCCTCGGGATCCGGCCCGAACACCTCCACCTGATGGCCGCCGAGGGCCCGGCGGGCCCGGGCGGGATGCCGCGGCTGCGCGGTGTCGTGCGGGCGGTGGAGAACCTCGGCGCCGAGGAGTCCGCGCAGTGCGCGGTCGGCGGCGCCCTCGTGCACTTCCGGGGCGCCCGCCCCCTCGGGCTGGCCGCCGGCCAGCCCGTCGCGCTCACCACGGCGCGCGACCACATCCACCTGTTCGACCGGCACAGTGGCCGGCGGCTCGCCTGGCGCCCGCTGGCCGACCGCCAGTCGGCCGACCACGAGCCGGCCGCGGCACTCCACGACGGCGTGACCACTCATCAAAGGAGCTCGACGTGAAACGACGGCGCTTTGCCCGGGGCGTGGCGGCCGCCTGCGCTGCCGCGCTCGCCCTCACCCTCGCCGCCTGCGGATCCGACGACGACGCCGACGCGGGCGGAACGTCCACCGCCGGGGTCGTGCCCGAGCTCGGGCCGGATCAGAAGGTCTCGATCGTCTTCGAGAGCTACAACCTCGCCCAGCCCGGCCCGTGGACGGACACCTTCAACGGCCTGATCGCCGACTTCGAGAAGGCCCACCCGAACATCTCGGTCACCGCGCAGAAGCCGCAGACCTCCACCCTGAAGGGCTACGGCTCGGCGTCGACCGCCAGCATCCAGGCCCAGATCGCCACCGGCAACGCCCCCGACGTCGCCCAGCTCACCTTCGGCGACCTCGGCTACACCGCGACCGCGCTCGGCGCGAAGCCGCTCGACGACATCGTCGGGCGCGACGCCGTCCAGGAGAACTTCGCCGGCACCCACCCGTTCGCGCCGACGGCGCGCACCCTCGGCGACGTCGACGGCAAGACCTACGGCGTGCCGTTCGTCTTCTCCACCCCGGTGCTCTACTACAACGCCGACCTGTTCACCCAGGCCGGCCTCGACCCGGAGAAGCCGCCGACGACCTGGGACGAGTTCAAGACCGCCGCGCTGGCCATCAAGGCGAAGACCGGCAAGAACGGCGGTTACATCGACTGCTTCACCAAGGTCTCCGGTGACTGGTGCTACCAGGCGGTGGTGGCCTCCAACGGCGGCTCGGTGATCTCCGAGGACCGCACCAAGCTCACCTTCGCCGAGGCGCCCGCGGTGCAGGCGGTCGAGATGGCGCAGGACCTGGTCAACTCCGGCGCCAGCCCGAAGCTGTCGCAGGACCAGGCCTATCCGGCGTTCGCCCGCGGTGAGATCGGCATGATCGTCGAGACCAGCGCGGCGCAGGGCACCTTCATCAAGGGCGCCGGCGGCGCCAAGCCGCCGTGGACGCTGCGCGCCACCGTCATGCCGAGCTTCACCGGCAAGCCGGTCGTGCCGACGAACTCCGGGGCGGCGCTGTTCATGTTCGCCAAGGACGCCGCGAAGCAGCGGGCCGCCTGGGAGCTGATCACCTACCTGACCAGCGACGCGGCCTACACGCAGATCACCAGCAAGATCGGCTACCTGCCGCTGCGCACCGGGCTGCTCGACGACCCGAACGGGCTGAAGACCTGGGCCGCGGAGAACCCGCTGGTCCAGCCGAACGTCGACCAGCTCGCGAAGCTGAAGCCGTGGGTGTCCTTCCCGGGCAACAACTACGTCCAGATCCGCACCGGGATGCTCGAGGCGGTCGAGAGCGTCGTCTACAGCGGCGCCGACCCGCAGAAGACGCTCACCGACGCCCAGAACCAGGCCGCGAAGCTGCTGCCCCGGTCCTGACCGTCCGCCTGTTCCGCCTGTTCCACCTGTGTGCCCGTCCCGCCCGCCGTGCCGGTCCCGCGCGGCGGGCGGGACGCCGTCCGCACCGACCTGCCGTATCGAACTGAACTGCCGTAGCGAGCTGGAGGAAGGGTGATGACCGGAGCCTTCGTCGAGATCGACGCGCTGCCCCGGCCGTCGGCGACGGCCGTACCGGTCGCGGCGGCGCGGCCGTCGCCGGCCCGGCGGCTGCTGCGGGCGCTGCCGCCGTACCTGTTCCTGCTGCCCGCGATCGGCTGCCTGGCGGTGTGGACGTACCGGCCGCTCGCCGCCGCGGTCAACCTGTCGTTCTTCTCCTGGAACCTCCTGCCGACCACGCCGAAGGAACCCGTCGGGCTGGACAACTACCGCCGGCTGCTCGAGCTGCCCGACCTGTGGCACGCCCTGTGGCTCACCGCGGCGATGACGCTGGCGCTGCTGCTGTTCACCGTCGCGCTGCCGACCGTCGTCGCCCTGTGGACGTCCGCCATCCGCGGCCGCGGCCGCGCCGTCTACCGGGCCATGATCTTCGCGCCGGTCCTGGTCCCGCCGGTGGCGGGCGCCGCGGTGTGGCAGTGGATGCTCGACCCGACCAGCGGCGCGGTGGACCGGCTGATCGGACATCCGATCAACTGGATCCACGAGCCGGGGCCGGCGCAGATCGCCATCGTCGTGATCACCGGGTGGCACCTGCTCGGCTTCGCCGTCCTCGTCGTCAGCGCCGGCCTGGCGGGCATCGACGACGAGTACACGGCGGCGGCGATGCTCGACCGGGCCTCGCGCTGGCAGACCACCCGGTGGATCACCCTGCCGCTGCTCTCCCCGACGCTGGTGTTCCTCGCGCTGATGACCGTGCTGATGTCCGGCCAGCTCACGTTCCCGCTGATCGACACCCTCACCCAGGGCGGCCCGGACTCCGCCACGACGAACGTCTACTACCTGCTCTGGGAGTGGGGCTTCCAGAACTTCGACGCCGGCTTCGCGGCCAGCGCCGGACTGCTGTTCTTCGTCGCGTTCGGGGTGGTCGCCATCGGGCTCGTCCGCCTCTCCGACCGACTGACCTTCCACGACAACTGACGCCCGCCGGCCGTCGGCGAGGCGCGACAGGCGGCTGACGGCCGGCACGATCACTGAAGGGGGCTCGCCATGGCGGTGGCCGAAACGACCGCGCCGGCACCGGCGCGCGGGGAACCGTCCGCCGTCGCGGACCTCGCCGGCGAGACCGGCGCGCGGGTGTGGCTGCGCACCGCCGTCGGCCACGGTGTCCTCGCCGCGCTGAGCCTCGCCTGTATCTTCCCGATCTACTGGATGTACGCCACCTCGCTGCGCCGGCCGGAGGAGGTCTACAACGTCTCCCTGTTCCCGTGGCCGCTCTCCGTCGGCAACTACACACACGTCTGGGACGTCATCCCGATCGGCCGGCTGATCCTCAACACGTTCGCCGTGGCCGCGCTGATCTCCGTCGGCCAGCTCCTCGTCGGCCTGCTGGCGGCCTACGCGTTCACCGCCTGGCGCTTCCGCGGCCAGACCGTGCTCTACCTGGCGTTCGTCGGGACGTGGCTGGTGCCGTTCCAGGTGACGATGCTGCCGAACTACACCCTGCTGTACCGCCTGGGCCTGCTGAACACGCTCGCCGGCGTGATCGTCCCGAACCTCGCCTCCGCGCTCGGCGTGCTCCTGCTGCGCCAGCACATGGCCAGCTTCCCCCGCGACCTGCTCGACGCCGCCCGCATGGACGGGCGGTCGTCCTGGTCGATCCTGTGGACGGTCGTCGTGCCCAACCTGCGCGCCCCGCTGGCCGCGCTCAGCATCGTGCTGTTCATCAACGCCTGGAACGACTACTTCTGGCCGGCGCTGGTGCTCCAGCGCGCCGACTCGGTCGTCCAGCTCGGCCTGCGCGGCCTGTTCGTCGGCGTGGAAGGCCCTGACTGGGGTGGATTGATGGCGGGCTCCGGCCTCGCCTGCCTGCCCATCTTCGGGATCTACCTGCTCCTGCAGCGGCACGTCGTCGGTGCCTTCGTCCGTTCCGGCCTCAAGTAAGGCCCGCTGACACCGATCCGGCTGGGTATCGTTCGATGCTGTTCCGCGGGTGAGGTCCGGCACGGAACCCGCTCACCGCAGGTACGACGGCACAGGGGATCTCACGCATGCGCATCGGTCTGATGATCGGCTCGGACAGGGACCGGGCGGCCCGGGAGCGGGTGGCTGGCTTCGTCGCGGACGCGAGGGCGGCCGAGAGCCTGGGCTTCACCTCAATGTGGATTCCGCAGGTGCCCGGCGCCTTCGACGCGCTCACCGTCGTCGCTCTGATGGGGCAGGCGACCGAGCGGATCGAGCTGGGCACGGCGGTCGTCCCGCTCCAGACACGGCACCCGGTGGCGACGGCGCAGCAGGCGCTGTCCACGCAGGCGATCTGCGGCGGGCGCCTCGCGCTGGGGGTCGGGCCGTCGCACCACTGGATCGTCGAGGAGCAGTTCGGCCTGCGCTACGAGCGCCCGGCGCACCTCACGCGGGACTACCTCGAGGTGCTGAACGCGGCGTTCGCCGGCCAGAATCGGATCGACGTCGAGAACGACACCTACCGGGTCCACAGCCCGCTCGACGTCACCGACGGCGCCCCGCCCGCGATCCTGTTGGCCGCGCTCGGGCCGGTGATGCTGGGCATCGCCGGCGCGAACGCCACCGGAACGATCCTGTGGATGGCGGACGAGCGCGCGGTCGGTGACCACGTGGTCCCGCGGATCACGAAGGCCGCGGTCGACGCCGGCCGCCCGGCTCCCCGGGTCGTCGCCGGTGTTCCCGTGGCACTGTGCCCGAACAGCGAGGTCGACGCCGCGCGCGAGCTGGCCGAGCAGACCCTCGGTCACGCCGAGACCTCACCGAACTACCTGCGGCTGCTCGAGCGCGGCGACGCCCGCGGCGTGGGCGACGTGATGGCCGCCGGGGACGAGGCCGCCATCCTCGACCGGCTGCGCGCCTACCGGGACGCGGGCGTCACCGACTTCGTGGCCCGGCCCATCCCGCTCGGCACCGACCCCGCCGCCCGCGCTGCCTCCCGGCGCCGGACGACGGAGTTCCTGGCCACCCTCACCCCGGAGCTCTGAACCCAGCTCCAGAGCCCCGGTCCGGCCTCGCGTTCGGGATCACGGGTGCGCGACCGGCTGGACGGCGACGGGGGGGGGGACCCTGTCCGACCTCCCGCTCGCGGCTCCCGCACCACACCGGGCCGACGGACCGTTGTCTGTGGCCGTGCCTCCTCGCACTTTTGCGTCGTGCTCGCCGTTTCAGGGGCGAAGCACCGGGTCGCAACTCCCGAAACAGCGAGCGCGACATCAAACGGCGAGAAGGGTGAGGGCCCCTGCGCCGGTGTCGGTTCTCTGGTCAGCGGGTCAGGGACTCGATCAGGACGGTGTCGTGTTCGGCGGCGACGAAGCGGGGGTGGTCGAGCAGCTCGCGCAGGAAGCCCGTGGTGGTGACGACACCGGGACCGTCAGCGTGCAGCTCGTCGAGCGCACGGCGCATCCGGGCCAGGGCCCGCGGGCGGTCAGGGGCCCAGACGACCACCTTCGCCACCAACGAGTCGTAGTAGGCCGGGATGCGGTACCCGGGGGCGGCGTGCGTGTCGACGCGGACGAACGGGCCGGCCGGGACGGTGAACTCGGTGAGCGAACCCGGCGCGGGGGCGAAGTCGCGACGCGGGTCCTCGGCGTTGATCCGGCACTCGATCGACACCCCGCGCGGGTCGACGTCGTCCTGGCCGTAGCCCAGCGGCTCGCCCGCGGCGATCCGGATCTGCTCGGCGACCAGGTCGAGCCCGGTGACCATCTCGGTGACCGGGTGCTCCACCTGCAGCCGGCAGTTGACCTCCATGAAGTAGAACCGGCCCGCGCCGTCCACGAGGAACTCGAAGGTGCCCGCGCCGACATACCCGCTGGCCAGGGTGCCGCGGACGGCGGCCGCACACAGCGGCTCGACGATCTCGGCCGGCAGGGCCGGCGCCGGAGTCTCCTCGACCAGCTTCTGGTGCCGGCGCTGCAGCGAGCAGTCCCGGGCGCCCAGGTGGACGGCCGCGTCGTGCGCATCGGCGAGCACCTGGACCTCGACGTGCCGCGCCGAGGCCAGGTAACGCTCGACGTACAGGCGGCCGTCCCCGAACACCGCCTGGGCGGTGGAGCGGGTGTGCCGGTAGGCGCGCTCGAAGCCGTCCGGATCGTGCACGACGCTCATCCCGCGCCCGCCGCCGCCGGCCGCCGCCTTGATGATGACCGGGTAGCCGATCTCGGCCGCCACCTGCGCGGCCTGTTCGGGGTGGTCGGGGGTGTCCCGGCTGCCGGGCAGCAGGGGCAGCCCGGCCTCGGACATGATCCGACGGGCGACGGCCTTGTCACCGAGGCGGGCCATCACCTCGGCCGGCGGGCCGATGAACGTCAGGCCCTCGGCCGCGCAGATCTCGGCGAAGTCGGGATTCTCGGAGAGGAACCCGTACCCGGGGTGGACGGCGTCGGCGCCGCGGATACGGGCGGCCTCGACGACCGCCGGGATGTTGAGGTAGCTGTCCCGGGACGGCCCCGGGCCGATCTGGACGGACTCGTCGGCGAAGGAGACGACGGCGGAGTCCCGGTCCGCCGACGAGTGGGCGGCCACGGTGGCGATGCCCAGCTCGCGGCAGGTGCGCGCGACCCGCAGCGCGATCTCCCCGCGGTTCGCGATCAGGACCTTCTTGATCACGAGGTCCCGCCGGTGGACGTGGCGACGTCGAGGGTGAGCAGCGGTTCGCCGTACTCCACCGGGGTGGTGTCGGCGACCAGGATCTCCCGGACCCGCCCACCGCGCTCCGCCTCGACCGGGATCATCAGCTTCATCGCCTCGATGATCCCGACCTGCTGGCCGGCGACGACGGTGTCCCCGGGGCGGACGAACGGGTCCGCGCCCGGCTCGGGCGCGTGGTAAAAGACGCCGACGGTGTGTGCCGGGATGACGAACGCGAGTGCGTCGTCGTCCGCCGGACCGGCCGGTGCCGCGGCACCAACACCGGCGTCAGCGCCCGACGCGGCGGAACCGTTGGTGTCGCTGGGCGCGGCGCTGACTGAGCCGAGACCGCCGGAGCCGTTGGCCTGCGAGGGCGTGCTGTGTTGACCGGGACCGTCGGAGCCGGTGGCCCCGCCCGGCCCGGCCCAGTCGACCTCCAGGGAGACGTCGCCGACGGTCACCCGCACCCGGCTGACCGGCCGCGCGCCGCGCGCGCCGACCTCCAGCGCCTCCTGGCGCAGCACCGCCAGCACCGTGCCGATGTCACCGTGCCCGTTCGCCGTCGTCGTGGACCGGCCGTTGGCCGTGGACGTGGTCATGACGCGCGCCTCGCATCGTCGAGATCGGCATGGGTCCGTCCCGCGCCGAGTGGTGGACGTGCCGCCGGGACGACGGGAGCCGGGGCCGGGGTACCGAAACGGCGGAACCGGGCCCGTCGGGCCGTCACCAGCGTCGGCGGGTCCAGCGGCGTCAGCTCGGCGAGCGCGCCGGTGAGAGCGGCCCGCAGCGCGTCGGCGGCGGCCAGAGGGTCGACGTCCGCGCCGCCGTCGGGCTCGGGGACGACCCCGTCGACGATCCCGGCGGCCAGCAGCGCGCGGGCGTCGACCCGCAGCGCCGCGGCCGCGTCCGGCCCGGCCGCCGGGTCCTTCCACAGGATGGCGGCGCAGCCCTCGGGGCTGATCACCGAGTAGATCGCGTTCGCGCACATCAGCACCCGGTTGGCGACGGCCAGGGCCAGCGCCCCGCCGCTGCCGCCCTCGCCGGTCACGACGGCGACGACGGGCACGGGCAGCCCGGCCATCACCCGCAGGTTCTCGGCGATGGCGACGGCCTGCCCGTTCTGCTCTGCCTCGATGCCGGGGTGCGCGCCGGCGGTGTCGATGAGGGTGATCACCGGCAGGCCCAGCTTGGCGGCCAGCCGCATCACCCGCGCGGCCTTGCGGTAGCCGCCGGGCGAGGGCATGCCGTAGGAGCGGGCGGCGAGCTCGGTGGCGGTGTGGCCCTTCTGCGTGCCGATGACGACGACGGGCGTCCCGTCGAGGCGGCCGAGCCCGGCGACCATCGCCGGGCAGTCGGTGGCGGCCCGGTCGCCGTGCAGCTCGGTCCAGTCCTCGACCAGCGCGCCGATGTAGTCCAGCGTGCTGGGCCGGCCCAGCCTGCGGGCGAGCCGCACGGCCTCCCACGGATGGCGGTCCGCCAGCCGCGCCGGATCCCGCACCACACCGTCACCGCCGTGGCTTGCGCCGCGGCTGTCGCCGGCACCGCGCCCGTCGCCAGCGCTGTGCCCGTCGCCGGGCGTGACCGGCGCGGTGCCGGGGCGGCGGGTGGCGACGCCGAACAGACGGGCCAGCGTCGGGCGCAGCTGCGCCCGCGGGCTGATCAGGTCGACGACGCCGTGCGCCAGCAGGAACTCCGCGGTCTGGAAGCCGGGTGGCAGCGTCTGCCGGATGGTCTGCTCGATCACCCGCGCCCCGGCGAAACCGAGCCGTGCCCCGGGCTCGGCGACGATGACGTCGGTCAGCGTCGCGAACGAGGCCGCGACCCCGCCGAACGTCGGGTCGGTGATGAGGGAGACGGTGAGGATGCCGGCCTCGTCGAGTTGGCCGATCGCCTGGGCCGTCTTCGCCATCTGCATCAGCGACAGCGCGCCCTCCTGCATCCGCGCGCCGCCGGAGGCGGTCACCAGCAGCAGCGGGGTGCGCTCGCGCAGCGCGATCTCACAGGCGCCGGTGATCGCCTCGCCGACGGCGGCGCCGAGGCTGCCACCGAGGAAGCGGAAGTCCATCACCGCGGTGACGACCGGGGCACCCTCGATCCGTCCACGGGCCACCACGACCCCCTCGGGCAGCCCGGTGGACGCCCGCGCCGAGCGCAGCCGGTCGGCGTACGGGCGGGTGTCGACGAACTGCAGCGGGTCGGCCGCGGTGACCGGGGTGTCGACCACCTCGACGGAGTCCTCGTCGAGCAGCAGTGCGATCCGCTGCGTCGCGGTCAGCCGGGCGTGCCAGCCGCATTCGGGGCAGACGTGCCCGCCGCGGGCGAACCGCCGGCCGTAGATCATCCGGCGGCAGCCGTCACAGACGAGCCATTCCGCCGTCCCGAGATCCGCCTCGGGCCGTTGCCGGGTTGCCGATGCTGTCATGGTGCCTGCTCTCCCGGATCGGAATCTGGTCGCGGCAGGTGCGGCCGCGGCACGTAGGTCGTGGCGAGCGCCGGCAGCCGGACGCCGGCCTGGGCCAGCGCGGCGGCCCGGCTGGTGAACGCGGCGCCGCGCATCAGCTCGGCGGCGATCACGGCGGCGTGCCGGTTCGCCAGCGGCTCGAGCGCGCTGGCGCGCACCCAGGTGTTGAAGGCGCCCATCGCCGGGCCGCACCAGATCTGGTAGTCGGCGACCCGGTCCGGGACGCCGGTGATGCTCCAGCCCGACGACAGGCCGAGATACCAGCGGAAGACCAGCGCCATCCGCCGCTTCGGGCTCTCTCGGGCGCGTTCGATCTGCTCGGGGTCGCGGGTGCTGAAGAAGGTGACGGTGTCCGCCCAGACCTCGTCGAGGGACCGGCGGAAGATCCGCTGTTCCAGGCCGGCGCGCTCGTCGGCGGGGATCTCGTCGAGCCCGTCGAAACGGCGGTACAGGTCGTAGAGCCGGCGGGCCTTCGACGCGAACATGGTGCCCCGGCCGAGCACCTGGACGTCCGCGCCGATCTCGAACATGTCCGCCGACGGCGCCTGGACGCAGTCGGTGACCCCGGCCTGCGCCAGCAGCGTCTTGGTGGCCGGCGACTGCGCCGCCTCGACGGAGGCCTGGTTCACCGAGCCGGTGACCACGTAGTCGGCGCCGAGCGTGAACGCGGCGGCGACGGCGCGCGGGGTGCCGAGCCCGCCGGCCGCCCCGATCCGCACCGTGCGCGCCCCGGAGTCGCGGCGCAGGCTGTCGCGCAGCGCGAGCAGCTCGGGCAGCAGGACGGGCAGCGGCCGGCGGTCGGTGTGCCCGCCGGAGTCGGCCTCGCCGGTGATGTCGTCGGCCATCGCCACCGTCGCCGCCAGCTCCGCCTGCTCGGCGCTGACCAGCCCCTGCTCCACCAGCGGACGGACCAGCGCGGCCGGCGCGGGCCGCAGGAACAACTCGGCGACCTCGGTGCGCGACACCTTGGCGACGACCCGGTTGTCGGCGACGACCCGGCCGTCGGGGCCGCGGCGCAGCCCGGCGACCCGGTAGCGCACCACCTGCGGGGTGAGGTCCAGGAACGCCGACGCCTCGACGCAGCGCACCTGGTGGCGCAGGCAGGCGTCGACGACGTCGCGCTCCATCGCCGCCTCGGTCGGGCTGTGGATCAGGTTGCAGCCGAACGCCAGGCCCGGTGCCCGCCGGCGGATGTCGGCCAGCGCGTCGTCGACCCGGGCGGCGACGACGCCGGCCGCGCCGAACGAGGCCAGGAAGCCCGCCCGGGCCAGCGCGACGACCAGGTCGGCCGACGCGATGCCGTTAGCCATCGACCCGGCCATGTACGCCTGGGCGACCTGGTGGTCGCGGCGGAACGCCGGGGCGCCGAGGCGCTCCGGCGGCAGCGGGCCGACCGCGGCCAGGACCCGCCCGGCCGCCGCGGCGACCCGCTCGTCGCCGGTGACGCCGAGCCCAGCCGCGTCCTGCACGACGTAGCAGGGCCGCTCCAGATCGGCGAGCACCCGGTGGATGTCGGCCGGCCGCCGGGCGAGTGCCCCGGCCGCGCCGGGGTGGGCCGTGGCCGGCCGGGCCGCCGCGGGGCGGGGGGCGGGCGCGACCGGGGTCACCATGACGGCGCGCCCTCGTCACGCAGCTCCACGGCCACGTCGATCAGCTCGTAGATGCGCATCGTCGGCTTCCACAGACTCGCGTCGGCGGTGACGCGGACCCGTCCGGGCCGGTGGCTGACGTCCTTGATGTGCACCTCCAGGGTGAACGTCCCGTCGGTGGGCAGGAGCTGGCCGCGGTACTTCCACTGCAGGGGCACGCCCACGGGCAGCACGAACCCGGGCCGGGTGAGGCCGGCGAGGTGCCCGGCGTCGATGACCCACTCCTGCATGGCCTGGATGACCGCCTCCACCCCGAGCGAGCCGGGGATGACCGGGTCGAGGTAGAAGTGCCGGGCGAAGAACCAGTCCGCCGGGTCGATCGGCCGCACGGCGCGCAGGTAGCCCTGCCCGAACCGGCCGCCGCCGTCCACCACCTCGACGTCGTCGAGCAGCGCCAGGTGGCCGCGGGCGCACAGCGGCGCGGCCGGGTCGGCGCGGCGGGCGGCCACGTCGATCATCCGGATCGGTGGGCGCTCCCGTTCGTCGAGCGCGTCCAGCCAGGTCGGCTCGAGGCGGCCGCCGTCCAGGCCGGTCTGGCGGGCCAGCGCCGGGGCGTTGAAGTAGCCGAACATCGACTCGCCGGTGTAGAACGGCTCGCCGTCGACGGCGAGGGAGTAGGAGAAGTCCTGCAGGGCCGTGCCGGGCATCGGGTTGGTCGACAGCAGCGTCGAGTGCTGGCGGATCGTGGCGTCGCGCAGGTCGACCTCCCGCAGCACGGTCGCGCTGCCGCCGAGGTTGCGCAGGCTGTAGTCCTCCGCCGGCTCGGCCAGCGTGGCGCCGAGGTAGTAGCCCAGCATCAGCGCGGCCTGCAGGCTGGTCTCCATGTAGACGCAGTTCGGCATGGACGCGTTCGCCGTCTCGGTGAAGTACCAGCAGTCGGCCGCCGCGTCGTACTCGGTGACGTGCGTCGCCCCGCCGCGCAGGTCACCGCGCCGCGAGTCCATCGCCATCACCCGGTCGACGAGGCGCAGGCCGCCGCCGGGCAGCCGGGTCGCACGTCGCCCCCGGTAGGCGGCGAACTCGGGCCCGAGGCCGACGCCCTGGTCGCCGCGTGCGCAGTGGGCCATGTGGAACTCGCTGAGCAGCGCCCGCTCGCCGGCCGCGGTGCGCCGGCCCAGGAACGCGGTGACGGCCCCGCCGTGGTCGGCGCCGACCGGCGCGCCCGGCCGCTCCCGCACGGTGACCGCGACGTCGCGGACCTCGGCGACCAGCCGGCCGCCCGCGTGGACCAGCGCGCGCACGGCGAGCCAGGGCCGCGGGATCAGGTCGATGGCGGTGACGTCGAGGACGAGCTCGCCGCCGGTGCCGTCCCAGCCCCCGCCGTCGGCGGTGAGGGCCACCGTCGGGGCGGGCGGCCGCGCGCCGGTGCGCGGGCCGCCGTCGGCGTCCTCGGCCGGCGGGCCGGCGACGAACCGGGCGTCCGCCAGGCACAGGTGCAGGCCGGCGTAGAGGGCGAACACCTTGGCGGCCTGCGCGGCCGCCGCCTGGAGCGCGTCGGCCAGCGAACCGGACCCGGCCGCTCCGGCGAACGAGCCGGGCGCGGCCGTGCCGGGCAGCGCACGCAGCCCGGCGTGCAGCGAGCCCGCGGTGCGGCTCCCGCCGCGCAGCCGCAGGTCCGCCACCCAGGTGAGCAGGGCCGCCTCGCCGGGGTCGGTGAGCCGAACGTCCGGGTTGACGCCCTCCTGGTCGTAGGCCGGGCCGAAGACGCCGGCCACCTCGCCGCGGCTCAGCGCGGCCAGGTCGGCGTCGGTGAGCTCCCGGCGCCCGGAGCGGGCGAGCGGCTTGAACGCCGCCTCCGTCGCGACCGGATCCGTCGGCGCGACGTCCGGAGCAACCGGCCCGGCCGCCACAGCGGGAACGCCCGCGGCCGCGGCGGCCGGCGGAAGGACGAGCGCCTGCGAGCCGGCTGCCAACGGCCGGCCGGGACCCGCGAGAGTGAGCCGGGTGAGCGCGAGCTGCGCGTTCAGTGCCGACTCGTGGGCGGCCACCACGACCGCGCGCACCTCGCGGACGACATCCGCGATCCGCGGTGCGGGGCCGGCCGCCGCCGCGGCGGGTTGCGGAGCCGTGGGTGGTGCTGGCGTGGGTGGTGCTGGCGTGGGCGGCGCCGCGGCTGTCGGTCCCGTGGCGGTCAGTCGCAGGCTGTCGAAGGGCTCCCCGTCGAACGACAGCTCGTCGTCCTCCGCGACGAACGGTGTCGCGAGTGCCGGTCCGGTCATCTCGACTGTCATGCGGACACCTCCTTCTTGTGCCAGCTCGCGGTGCCCTCGGCGAACTTCGCGGCCATGTCGGGCGTCCCGACCATCGCCACGTCGTGCAGGCGGACGAGGATCCGCCCGTCGCGCCCAACCGCGGTCACCCGGCTGGTGACCCCGGTGTCACGCACCGCCGCGCCGTCGATCACCACGGCGAACGGCTCGCCGGCGGGCAGCGGCGCGCGGTAGTCGATCCGGCCGACGGCCAGCGGCAGGCATGCCTGGCCGGTCAGCCACCGGCCGAGCACGGACGGGCCGTGCAGCAGCAGGTCGGCCAGCACCGGGTCGTGCAGGGCGCCGGCGAACGCGCCCCGGCCCACCTCCGCGCCGTCCAGGCGGCATTCGACGACCAGCCGGTCGTCGCCGCGCGCCACGATCCGTCGGATGCCCTGCAGCAGTGGGCCGTGGAACAGCGTCGCGCCGGTGTAGATCTCCAGGCCGTCCTCGGGGCCGGGCGCCGTCCACTCGGCTTCGAGTCGGGGCCAGTCCTCGACCTCGGCGGGAGCCGGCGGGGCGGCGGCGAGCACCAGCGTGGCGGCGTAGCGCGACAGCCCGGCCGGCAACGCGCCGGGGCTGCGCACGCTCGCCTTCACGACGACCCGTCCGCCCGTGCCGGCGCCCTCGCGCTCGGCCGCCGCGGTGTGCGCCTGGAACGCCAGCTCGCCCGTCCCGTCGAACACGACTCCCTTGTGGACGTCGAATCCGCGGACCTCGACCACCGTCAGCCCCGGGTGGGCCCGCTCGACCACGTTGACCAGCCAGCCGAGCCCGAACGTCGCCGGCAGGACGGGGAAGCCGCCTACCTGGTGGTCCCGGATGACCGGGTGCTCGGCGATCTCGCGCAGCTCGCGGCGGGCGACCAGCGCCGGGGCGGGGCGGACGTCGGACCCGCCGGTCAGCGCCTCGGCGGAGCCGACCAGGACGCACACGTCGTCCACCCGGGCCGGCTCGAACTGCTCGGCGAACGCCTCGGCGCCCGCCGTCCGGTCGATCAGGGCGACGCCGCGGGAGCGGAAGAGCTCCCGCAGGTCGGCGTCGACCATGCCGCCGTCCCAGGCGCCCCAGTCGATCGCGGTGACGTGCCGGCCGCGGTCGGCGTGCTTCCAACCCGCGGCGAGGCGGCCCAGCGCCTCGTTCGCCGCGGCGTAGTCGGCCTGGCCGGGGTTGCCCATCAGCCCGGCCACCGAGGCGAACAGCACCAGGTGGCGCAGGGGCGAGCCCGGCCCGTCGCCGAGCGCGTCGAGGACGTTGCGCAGCCCGGTCAGCTTGGGCGTGAGCACGCGGCGGACCGCGTCGGGCGTCTTGGCGGTCAGCGCGCTGTCGGCCAGCGCGCCCGCGCCGTGCACCAGGGCGGCGGCGCGGCCCCGGTAGGGCTCCAGCGCGGCGCGCACCGCGTCCCGGTCGGCGATGTCCACGGCCAGGTACTCGCCGTCGGAGCCGGCCGCGGTGAGCGCGGCCAGGGTGTCCCGGATCTCCCTGCGGGCCAGGACGTCGCGGCGGGCCGCCTCGGCCTGGCGGGGCGTCGGGCGCGGCCCGCCAGGACCGGCCTGCGCGGCCAGGGCCGCCGCGGCGGCGGCGAGCAGGCCGCCGTCGGCGACGCCGGTCGCCCACTCGGGGTCGCTGTCGGCCGCCGTGCGGCCGAGCAGGACGAACCGGGGCCGGGTCCGCGCCGCGAGGGCACGCACGCAGTCCGCGGTGACCCCGCGTGCCCCGCCGGTCACGACGATGATGTCGTCGGGGCCGAGGACCGGGAGGGCGGCGCCGGTGCCGGCCTCCCGGTCCTCGGCCTGTGCGGCCCGGTCGCCGAAGGGCCCGGGCCGGACGGTCCAGCGCGCTCCCGTCGCGTCCAGGCCTACCTCGGCCAGGTCGGTCGCCGCGTCCCACAGCTCGGTGAGAACCAGCTCCGCGACCGCGGCCGGGACGTGGGCGGGGTGGAGGTCCAACGCGCGGCAGAACAGCGCCGGCTCCTCGCGCAGCAGCGTCTTGACCACCCCTGCCGCACCGCCGACGAGGCGCTCCACCGCCGGCACGTCGCCGCGCAGTCCCAGGCCGCCGTCCAGCCGGGTGACGGCGCAGAACGCCGCCCGCCCGCCGCGCGCCGCGGCTCGCGACAGCGGCCCGGCGGCGTGCTTGGCGACCAGGACGGTGTCGGCGAGCCGCCGGATCCCCGCCGCCCAGGCGCCGTCGCCGCCGTCCGCGGCGATCAGCAGGGCGCACAGGTCGACGGCACCGTCGCCACCGAGCGCGCCGGCCAGGGCCTGCTCGACCTCGGCCGCGTCCCACCCGTCGAGCGGGTCGGCCTGGTCGGCGCCGTCGCCGGCCGTCCCGCCGTGGCCGGGCAGCCGCACGGTGCGGACGGCGAACCCGCGGGCGGTCAGCCCGTCGGCGAGTGCCGTCAGCTCAGGCGCCGGCGCGTCGTGGCCGGTCGCGTCGATGAGCACGGCGACCGGGTCGGCGCCGAACGGGGTGGCGTCCAGGATGTCGACCGGCGCCGCCGGCACCAGCTCGACCGGCCGGTGGGGCAGTACGGCGTCATCGCCGTGGCCGGCGGCGTGATGACCGTTCAGGCCGGCCGTTCCGGTCGGCTCACCTCCTTTCGGCTGATCTCCTTTTGGGGAGGTGCCGTTCGGGGCGCCGTCCGGGGCCGGGTTCACCGGACCCAGGGAGGTGAGGACGTAGTCGGTGATGTGGTTGAGGGTGCGCATTTCGGCGAGGGTTTCGGGGCCGGCGCTGGGGAGGGTGGGGAAGTGCTCCTGGAGGGCGCCGAGGATTTGGACTCGTTTGATGGAGTCGACGCCGAGGTCGGCTTCGAGGTCCATGCCGGTGTCGATCATTTCGGCGGGGTAGCCGGTGCGGTCGGCCACCACCCCGAGCAGCGCGGTACGCACCCCGGCCTCATCCGGCCCAGCCGCCGGCCGAGCCTCAGCCCCCTCTGAGGATGTGTGGCGGGTGAGTGAGTCCATGGACTCACTCACCCGCCACACATCGGCGGGGAGTGGGGCAGCGGCCGGTATCAGGGTGCCGGGCTGGTGGGGATGGTGGCCGTTGCCCGTCGGTTGAGCGGGTACCGCGACAGGGCCGGCGGAGTCGGCGGGCACCGTCGCGGGTGCGTCGGCGATCACCGGGGCGGGCACAGCGGGCGCGGCGGGCGGCGGTGCGAGGGCGGCCGGCCCGGCGGCGCTGGTGGAACGGGGGGCGAGCCCCACCCGGGCAGGCGCACCTGCTGCCGGCGCTGCCGGGGCATGCCCGCCTGCCGCGAGCTCGAGGCCGGCCAGCGCGGCGAGGACCTCGTTGGCGTGGACGTGTGCCCGACCCGCCGCGAGGCTCTGGTCCCGGACCTGCTCGACCGCGGCGGGCACCCAGCCGGCCTGGTCACCGTTCTGGGCGCCGTCGCGCAGCAGGCCCACCAGCTCCTCGGTGACCCGGAGCTGGCCGTCCAGGTAGCGCCCGTGCAGGTCGAGGTGCAGGGCGACGGCCTCACTGACCTCGGCGCCGGCCGGACCCGCGCCGAGCGCCGCGGCCGCCGGAACCGGCGCGGAGCCTGCGGGCCGGCCGGCGGCCGCGGGTGACCCGGCCACCGCGGGAACCGCGGGCAGCTCGGCCGCCGCCGGCGCGGCCGCGGGGAGCGCGGGCTGCGGGGCCGAGGTGAGCGCGGGCTGCGGGGCCGGAACCGGCTCGGCCGGGGCGGCGGGCGGCGTGGCCACGGCCGCCGGCCCGCCGTTCATGGCCGCCGCGACCGCGGAGACCTGGAAGCCGTCGGTCAGACCCGCCTGGTAAAGGGCCCGGCGGGACTGCGGCACGTACTCGGCGCCGGTGAGTGTGACCGTCATCGCCGCGCGCCGCGGCTGCTCGGTGTCGCCCTCGGCGCCGGCCGTCGCGTCGTGGCGGTTGATGTCCGCCAGCGGCAGGCCCAGCACGGCGAGCTGCACCGCGGCCTGCTTGAGCACGACGTCGCCGTCACGCAGCGGGCCGCCGTCGGTGGAGACGACCGTGACCGGCGCGTCGTCGAGGATGCGCCGGGTGAGCTGGGCCAGCACCTGCTTGGGGCCGAACTCGACGAAGATGTTGCACCCGGCGGCGCGCATCGCCGTGACCCCGGCGACGAAGTCGACCGGGGCGAGCAGCTGGCCGGCGAGCACGACCCGGTTCGAGTCGGCGTCGGGGCCGTAGGCGGCGCCCGCCGTGTTCGCGTACACCGGAGCGGCCGGGGCGCCGATGCGGGCCTGCGCCAGGTCCTGGGCGAACCGCTCGACCGCGTGGGCGACGTAGCGGGTGTGGAACGCGGCCGAGACGGGCAGCAGCCGGCCGGTCATCCCGCGCCGGGCCAGCTCCTCGACCACCGCCTCCACGGCCTGTGTCCCCCCGCCGACGACCACCTGGTCGGGGGCGTTGTTGTTGCACACGACGACGTCGGGGAAGTCGGTGAGGATCTCGGTGATCTGCTCCCGGCTCGCCTGGACGGCGGCCATCGTGCCCGGGTCGCCGCCGGCGGCGTTCCCGTCGCCGGCGTTCCCGCCGGTGGCCGGGTCCGGGGGCGCCATCGCGGCGCCGCGGGCCCGGGCCAGCCGGAAGAACTCGGTGTCGTCGAGGGCGCCGGCCGCCCACAGGGCGGTCAGCTCGCCGAAGCTGTGGCCGAGGTAGCCGGCGCAGTCCAGGCCGAGCTCCCGCAGGTAGCGGAACTGCCCGGCGGACAGCGCGCCGATCGCCGGCTGCGCGTACCGGGTGGCCCGCAGCCGTGACTCCTGCTCCTGGCGAACCTGCGGGTCCAGGACGGGCGGCGGGTACATCACGGCGGCCAGCCGCGCGTCGTCGTCGGCGAACACGGCGTTCGCGTCGTCGAGCGCCTGCGCGACGGTCGGGACGCCGAGGGCGGCGTCCAGGCCCATCTCCAGGTACTGGCTGCCCTGCCCGGCGAACAGCGCGCCCACCCGCGGGTCGGGCAGCGCCCGGCGGCGGTAGTACACGCCGGCCGGGTGCGTCCACTGCTCGGCATCGGGCGCCGCGGCCAGCTGCTCGAGCGCGATGCGGCGCAGGTCCGCGCCGTCGGCGGCCCCGCCGTCGGGGTTGGCGGCCGGGGTGACGAACCCGACCCTGGCATGGTCAGCGGGGATCAGTCCGTCGGTGGAGATCAGTCCGTCGGCGGGCGGCTCGCCGGCGGCGAGGGCCGCGCGCAGCGCCGCCGGGTCGGGCGCGTGCCACAGCCAGGCGCGGGCGGTGCGGTGCAGCAGGCCGGTCGCGGGCCGCTCAGCCCGGTGCTCCTCCAGCACGACATGGAAGTTCGTCCCGCCGAAGCCCATCGCGGACGCCGCCGCGCGCCGCACCGGGCGCCGCGGGTCGCGGACCCACGGCCGGGTGTGGGTGTTGACGTACAGCGGGGTGTTGTCGTCGGCGAGCGGGCCGCTGGGCCGTTCGACGTTGATCGTCGGCGGCAGCGTCTTCTGGTAGAGGCTGAGCGCCAGCTTCATCAGGCTGGCGGTGCCGGCCGCGCCCTTGGTGTGCCCGATCTGCGACTTGACACTGCCGATCGCGGCGAAGCGGGCCTCGTCCCCGGCGGCCTCGCGCAGGATGGCGTCCAGCGCGGTCAGCTCGGTGCGGTCACCGACCGCGGTGCCGGTCGCGTGCGCCTCGAACAGCTCCACCGAGGCGGGCGAGCAGTCGGCGTCGGCGTAGGCGCGGCGCAGTGCGCGTTCCTGGCCCTCGGCCCGCGGCGCGTAGATGCTCTTCGAGCGGCCGTCGCTGGCCGAGCCGATGCCGCGGATGACCGCGTAGATCCGGTTGCCGTCGCGTTCGGCGTCGGCGAGGCGGCGCAGGGCGAGCATGCCGATGCCCTCGCCGATGAGCGTGCCGTCGGCGCCCTCGTCGAACGGGCGGATCCGGTCGGACTTCGACAGCGCCTGGGTCTTGCTGAAGCACATGTACCCGAAGATCGAGTTCTCGGTGTCGGCTCCACCGGCGATCATCATGTCGGCGCGGCCGTCGACCAGCTCGGCGATCGCCATCCGCACCGCGGAGAGCGAGGCCGCGCAGGCGGCGTCGACGGTGGAGTTCATCCCGCCGAGGCCGAGCCGGTTCGCGATCCGCCCGGCGGTGACGTTCGCCAGCAGACCGGGGAAGGAGTTCTCCTCCCAGGGCGCGAACGCCTCGGCGTAGCGGGTGGCGATGGCCTGCGCGTCGTCCTCGGTCAGCCCACAGGCCCGCACGACCTCGCGCAGCACCGGCGTCGTCAGCCGGGCGGCGAGCGGGTGCATCAGCGGGACGGGCCCGGTCACACCGAGCACGACGCCGGTCGAGTCGGCGTCGTACCAGTCCGCCCCGTCAGCGGAGTGTGCCGAGCGGGCGCCGGCGTCGCGCAGCAGGTCGCGCGCGACGACGAGGCTCAGCGTCTGCAGGGTGCTGGTGACCTCGAGCTGGTTCGGGGGCAGCCCGAACTCCAGCGGGTCGAAGGCGACGTCGGGCACGAACCCGCCGCGCCGGGAGTACGTGCGGTCCGGCACGGTCGGGTCGGCGTCGTAGTAGTCGTCGATGTTCCAGCGACTGGCCGGGATGTCCTCGATGCAGTCCCGGGCGTCGACGATGTTCTGCCAGAACTCCCGGAAGTCGTGGGCGTGCGGGAAGAGGCCCGCCATTCCGACTATGGCGATGGGAGTGTCGGCCAGTCGCCGAGGCGGTCCGCTCTCGCTCACGATGACCCTTTCGGAACGTAAGTTCGGCTGGTTTCGGGCGCGCCGGACCAGCCGGACCGGCCGCACGGGCCGGGCTGGCTGGACGCGCTGTGCTCGCTGGACGTGCTGTGCTCGCTGGGCGTGCTGTGCTGAGCTGGGTGCGCGGGGCGGGCCCGAGGGGGTGGTGGCGTTGGTGGGGCAGGTCGGTGGATCAGTAGGACAGCAGCCCGCCGCCCGCACCGGCTCCGACACCCGCCGGCTCGCGGCCGACCGGCGCCATGCCGGTGTGGCGGCCGAGATGGTCGGCCATGGTCTCGGCGAAGTGGCGGTGCCCGGCCGGGTTCGGGTGCAGCCCGTCCGGATCCCACAGCGCCCGGCCGCGCCACTCGGTGGCCGCGGCGATGTCCAGGCACACGGCGCCGGTGGCGGCCGCCGCCTCCTGCAGGTAGGCGTTGGCCTGCGCGAACCGGTCGCGCAGCAGCGCCCGGAAGGACGCCGGGACGGCCAGGTTCCCGGGGATGTCGGGATAGGTGGCGGTGAACAGCACGGTGTCCGGGCCGGCGAGCCGGCCGAGGACCGCGGCGAGGTTGCGCCGGAACCGGGCCGGCTCGTAGTCGCTGACCAGGTCGTTGACCCCGCCGATGACGCCGATCACGGTGGCCTTGGTGACCAGGGCGGCCGGCACCTGGTGCTCCAGGATGTGCCGCGTGGTGGCCTGGTGGGTGCCGAGGTTGCGGTAGCCGCCGTGCGGGATCCCGAACAGCTCGGCGAACCGGGGCACCCAGCCGGCGTAGCCGCCGCCGGGCCGCGGGTCGCCGCGGCCCTCCGCGAAGCTGTCACCCAGGACCGTCAGCCGTGTCCTGCTCATCGCCCGTTCCCCTCTCCGCCGGCCTGCTCGGCGGGCAGTCGCCCGCTGGTGATCCAGCTCGCCGCGGCCCGGCCGATGACCGCGCTGTCCTTGATCCAGGCGAAGTGGTCGCGGTGGGCGACCCCGGAGGACTCCACGACGTGCCACCGGGTCAGCCGCGCCGCGGGCATCCGCGAGCAGAGGAAGTCCACGTTCGAGCTGGGACCGAGCCGGTCGTCGTCCAGCGAGATCGCCAGCACCCGCCGGTCCAGCGCGCGCAGCGCGTCGTCGTGGCGCCGCGTCGAGCCCCTGGGACGGCACCTGCTCGTCCGGGACTGGCGCGCCCAGTCGACCATCACCTGGCTGGCCATCGCGCCGCCGATGAGCATTCCGCCGGGCCAGTACCCGCGCACCCGGGCGACCAGGCCGATGGTCTGGATCTTCCAGAACGCCTCGAACCAGTTGCGACGTCCGAACGCCTTCCAGTACGGGGTGCCGGTGCCGATCGTCACGACGCCGGCGATCTCGCCCGGCGCGGCCGCCGTGTGGAAGAGGGCGAGCTGACCGCCGAGGCTGTGGCCGAACAGGTACAGCGGGGCCCCGGGGAAGCGGGCCCGGACGGCACCGACGGCCGCGGGCATGTCGACCTCGATCAGCTCGCGGTAGCCGAAGTTCGGCTGCTCGCGCAGGCCGGGCGTGCTCTCGCCGTACCCGCGCTGGTCGAGGGTGGCCACCGACAGGCCCGCCGCGAACAGCGCCCTGGCCATCGGCAGGTAGAACTTCGCCTTGAGGGCCATCGCCGGCAGCAGCAGCACGACGGGCGCCATCGGGTCGGGCTGCGCCATCGCCCGGACCATGAGTGTGATCCCGCTGGAGACCGGCACCGGCACCTTCTCCGGGCCGGCGGCCGCGCTCGGACGGGCGGCACCGGCACCGGCATCGGTGCCGCCGCTGGGAGCGGTGGGCGGTGCGGCTCCGGTGGGGTCGGCGGGGGTCGTCGACTCGGTGGTCGGCATCGTCAGTCTCCGGCGATCGCGCAGGCGTAGTCGAAGTGGAACCGGGCGACGAGCACGTCGGCGTCGTCGTAGAGCAGCGCCCTGACGTCGAGGTCGAACCGCTCCGGCCCGGTGCCGGCCAGGACGCGGCGCGCCTCCCGCTCGTCGACCAGGCCGATCGCGCGCACCCGCCCGTTGGCCGGCTTGCGGAACGTCGAGCGGGCGTCGCGGACGACGAGGTACTCGAACCGGCTCAGCCGCGGCGCGAGCGCCCCGGCCACCGCCGCGGCGCCGGCGAGGTCGGCGGCCAGGAACAGTGCGCCGGCGTGCACGGTGCCGAGCTGGTTGGTGAGGTCGGGCCGGTCGGGGATCTCCACCACCGAGCGCTCCGTGTCGATCTCGGTGATGTCGATGCCGACGAACCGCCGGAACGGCACGATCGCGTTCGCGATCTCCCGGATGCGCTCGAGGTCGGGCGCGCCCGGGTCGGCGGTGGCCGGGCCGAAGATGGCGAACGGACCGGGCCGGCTCTCCCCACCCGCCGCCGCGCCGGGCTGGCCGGGACTGGACTGGCCGGGACTGGTCGCCGTGGTCGGTGCGGACGTCGGTGTCACCGTGTCTCCTCTCCGATGGTGGCCGGCTGGTGGGCCCGCAGCACCCGCTTGGCGATGGAGGTGCGCAGGACCTCGGACGAGCCCTCGTAGATGCGGAACCCGCGGGCCTCGACGAGGAAGCGCGCCACCAGGTGGTCCTCGCAGATCCCGAGGCCGCCGTAGAGCTGCACGACCCGGTCCAGGACCCGCCACACCGCCTCGGCGACGAACGTCTTGGCGATCGCGGCGCCGTGCCGCGCGGCGGAGCTGGCCACACCCTGCTCGTCGAGCACCCGGGCCACCGAGCGGACCAGGGCGCTGGCGGCGGCGATGTCGATCTCGTTGTCGGCGACGTGCGCCTGGGCCATGCCGTGCTCGGAGATCGGCCGGCCGAACGAGCTCCGGCGCTGGATCCACGCGGCCGCCATGCCGTGCGCCCGGACGGCGATCCCCAGCCAGCTCATGCAGAACGCGAGCCGGGCCGGGGCCAGCCGCACCTGGGCGTAGCGCAGCCCGGCGCCGACGTCGCCGAGTACCGCCTCGTCGGGGACGAAACAGTCGGCGAACGTCACCTCGCAGTGCCCGCCCGGGGCGCTGTGGTCCAGGGTGGGCATCCGCCGTCCGACCGTCAGGCCGGGGTTGTCCTGGTCGACCAGGAACATGGTGGTGCCGCCCTCGGTGCGGGCGATGCAGATCGTGAACGCGGCGCCCTCGGCGCCGGTGATGAAGTGCTTCGCGCCGTCGATGACCCAGCCGCCGTCGACCTGGGCCGCCGTCGTGCGGACCATCGACGGGTCCGAGCCCGCGCCCGGCGCCGGCTCGGTGAGCGCGATCGCCGAGCGTGTCTCGCCCCGCAGCAGCGGGTGCAGGTAGCGCTCGGCCTGGCTCGGCGTCGCGACGTCGGCGAGCAGGTGCATGTTCCCGTCGTCGGGCGCCGCGCAGTTCACGGCGATCGGGCCGATGAGGCTCGTCCCGGCGGCCTCGAGTACCTCCGCGAGACCGGCGTTGTCCAGGCCGAGCCCGCCGAGCGCGACCGGCGTCAGCGGCCCGAAGACGCCCGCCGCGCGGGCCGCCCGCTGCAGGCCGACACGGACGTCGTCGTCCATGTGCCGGCCCGCGACGATCAGCTCGCGCTCGACCGGCAGCACCTCGTCGCGCACGAACGCGAGCGTGCGCCGCGCGAGCTCGCCGACGTCGGCGGCCCCCGCGGCGGCGCCCGCCGCCGTGCCGGCCGCGATGCCGGCCGTCGTGCCGTCAGGTGTCGTGCCGTTGCCCGCGTGGGGCGCGGCCACCGGAGCGGTGCTCATCAGCCGATGCCTCCCGATCCTGGATCAGCCGGCCGACAGCAGGCGCTTCTCGGCGGGCATGCCGACCTCCTCGTAGAGCTCCGCGAGGTTGTCGGGGTGGAAGAAGTCGTGGCCGGGAACGCCACCGGCGATCATCCCGAAGAACTTCTTCGTGTAGCGGGGGCTCTGCGCCGTCGCGGCGAAGGCCGAGTGCAGGAACGGCGGCAGCACGAGGTGGGAGAGCGTGCAGGTCAGCTCGAACGTGCCGTGGCTCTCCTCGTCGCGGAGCTTGACGTACTCGGCGGCGGCGTCGTCCAGCGTCCGCTCGCCGGCGAGGCCGGAGTGCAGCCGGTCGGCCAGCGTCTGCGCCTGGAGGAACGCGTCGGTGATACCCCAGCCGGTGAACGGGTCCTTGTGGTAGCCGGCGTCGCCGACCAGCGCCCAGCCGGGCCCGTGCGAGCGCCGGTAGTAGTTGTCCGGGTAGCGCATCGGACGGAACTCCTCGACGCGCCGGCCGCGGGCCCGCAGGTCCTCACCGAGCTCGGGGACGACCGCGTCGAAGATGGCGTGGAAGCTGCCCTCGACGTCGGCGCGGAACTCACTGAACGCCGCGCGGGGCCGGATGATCGACAGCAGGTGCCGGCCGTCGTGGGTGGGCCAGGCGCCGAACTGCTGCTCCCCGAACCCGGTCCGGTGCTGGAACGTCCAGTCCAGGCCCTCGTAGTAGGAGTAGTAGATGAAGCCGGCCGCCGGCACGACCCGGTAGAAGTCCGCGCCGACCTTGTCGGCCACGGTGGACGTCCGCCCGTCCGCCCCGACCACGAACGCGGCGCGGAACTCCTGCTCGGGGCCCTCGCCGGCCCGGCCGCGGATGCCGGTGACCCGGCCGTCGTCGAAGAGCAGGTCGCTGACCGTGAAGCCCTCGATGACCTCGGCGCCGGCCTCGCGGGCGGCGTCGACCAGCAGCTTGTCGAGGATGGTCCGCCGCGGCGAGTAGACCTCCGTGATCCCGTCGATCGGGTCGGCGAAGCCCTCGAGGTGCAGGCCGGTGTAGGAGAAGGTGAGGTGGCGCATCGGCGGGACGCCGGTGGCGGCCAGGCGGTCCAGCAGGCCCCAGTCCCGCAGCCGGGCCAGGCCGGTCTGGTGCATGTAGTGGGTGGAGACGGTGTCGCTGGGGAAGGTCGACCTGTCCACGACCAGGACCCGGTGGCCCTGGCGGGCGAGCAGCATGGCCAGCGGTGAGCCGGCGCAGCGGGCGCCGACCACGATGACGTCGTACATCCTTGAGTGCTCCCGTCGGTCATGCGGCGGAGATGTCAGCGGGCGGAAGTGTCTGCGAGCGGCGGCGTCTCCAGGCCTGAGCCGGCGCCGGCGCCGGCTCAGGCCGGGGCCGGGGCGGCGGCCGGGGAGTAGAGCTGCTCGATCTCGGTGGCGAAGGCCGCCTCGATCGGTGCGCGGCGCAGCTTCATCGAGGGCGTCAGGTGACCGGCGTCGATGGTGAGCTGGGCGGGGAGGATTCGGAACCGGCGGATGGACTCGGCCCGGGAGACCAGGCTGTTGGCGTCGTCGACCGCCTCCTGTACCCGGTCGAGCAGGGCGGGGTGCTCCCACCAGCCGGGGGCGGCGAGGTCGATGCCGTGCGCCGCGGCCAGGGCGCTGAGCGCACCCTGGTCGGTCGTCACCAGGGCGGCGACGTACGGGCGGGCCTCACCGACGACCATGCTGTCGGCGACCAGCGGGTGCAGCCGCATCCGGTCCTCGAGCAGGGTCGGCGTGACGTTCTTGCCACCGCTGGTGACCAGGATCTCCTTGCGGCGGCCGGTGATGAGGAGGAAGCCGTCGGCGTCGAGGTGGCCCAGGTCGCCGGTGTGCAGCCAGCGGGACGGGCCGGCGCCGGGCTCGGCCTGGGTGCCGGCGGGCTCGATCCACGGGTCCTGGCCGGCCCGCCAGTAGCCGGGGGAGACGTTGGGGCCGGCGACCAGCACCTCGCCGTCCGGGGAGATCGCCACGGTGGTGCCGGGGATCGGCTGGCCGACCGTGCCGATGCGGTTGGTACCGGGTTGGTTGACGGTCACCGCCGTCGCGGCCTCGGTGAGGCCGTAGCAGTTCAGGATCCGCACGCCGACGCCGCGGTAGAAGGCCGCCGTGGTGGCGTCCAGCGACGCCCCGCCGCTGATCACGTGGGTCAGCCGGCCGCCGAACACGCCGTTGATCCGGGCCAGCGCCGCCGGGGCGGGCTGCCGCTCGGCGGCCGGGCCGTCCGCTGGGCTGCTGGCCGGGTCGCCGGCCAGGCCGGCGGCCACCGCCGCGAGCTCGGTGTCGGTGTCGACGACGCCGCGCAGCCCCTTGCGGATCTTCTCCAGCGCGTAGGGGACGAGCGCCAGCACGGTCGGCCGGAAGGTCGCCATCGCGGGCAGGATGTCCGGGACCGCCGCCAGCAGGCCGGTCCGCGTGCCGGCGTAGAGGCAGGCGACGAGGATCGTCCGGCCGAAGACGTGCGCCAGCGGCAGGCAGAGCAGGGTCGACGCCTGCTCGACCGCCGCCTCTGATCCCTCCGGCCCCTGCGCCGCTCCGGTGCCCGCGGCGGGCCGCCACACCCGGAACAGCTCGCCGGTGTGCTCGACGGTGTTGGCGCTGGAGGCGAACAGGTTGCCGTGGGTGAGAATGCAGCCCTTGGGCATGCCGGTCGTCCCGCTGGTGTAGACGATCGTCGCGAGCGAGTCCGCCCGGACGGCGTCCCGGCGCCCGGCGAACTCGTCCGCCGCGGCCAGGTCACCGCCGCCGGCCGCGTGGCCCGCGTCGTCGGCGGGGGCCTGCCAGCCGTTCAGGTCGGCCAGCGGCCAGGGCAGCGCGCGCAGCGTCCCGGCACCGGCCGTGGCGACCGCGCTGTGGTGCTCCGGGGTCTCGACGAAGCACCACGCCATGCCGGAGTCGGTCACGATGTGGGTGATCTGCGCCGGCGAGGCGGTCGGGAAGATCGGCACGGTGATCGCGCCGAGGGCGAGGACCGCGAGGTCGGCGACCACCCACTCGTAGCTGGTGCGGCCGACGATGCCGACGCGGTCGCCCACGCCCACCCCGTGGCCGAGGAGCACCGCGGCGACCCGGCGCACGTGGGCGTCGAGCGCGCGGAAGGTGATGTCATGCCAGTCCGTCCCGGTGGGCCGGCTGAGGATCACCCGGTCCGGATCGGTACGGACGCGGTCGTCGACGAGGGAATAAAGACCGCGGTCGTCAGGAAGGACCCGGCCCGCTCCCAGGGTGTACTGCTGCACACCGACCACCTACTCGTGACGAGGGTTCGGATATTTCTCGGTGGATTTACCGAGCCCAGTCTCGATGCATCGTCGGTTGGCTGGCAATGTGCTTCTCGCTAACGATCCGTAAACGTCTCCTATCGCCGGGCTATGGGCGGGAAGGATCGATCGATCGCAATTATTTATCGTTGGTGCGGGGTAACGGTAAAACGCGTGTGAGCGTTAGTCCGTCACCGCGTCCGCGGCCACGGTGGGAATGGCGGCGCGCAGCTGTGCCAGAGTGTCCTCGAGCTCGGCGTGCTCGATCGCCCGCCAGCCCCGGGCCCGGGCCGCGGCGCAGTTGACCGCCAGGTCGTCGATGAGCAGGCAGGCCCGCGGCGGCGTCCCGAACCGCGACTCGGCGAGCTCGAAGATCGCCGGATCCGGCTTGCGCAGGCCCACCTCGAAGGAGTTGACGGTGACCTCGAACGGGTCGACGTCCGGCGCCAGCGCTCGCCGGTGCGGTTCCCACTCCCGCACACTGTTGGTGAGCATGCCGACCCGCACGCCGCTCGCCCGCACCCGGTCGAGCAGCTCGAACAGGGCCGTGTTGACCGTCCGGCCCGCGTACCAGTGGTCGCCGAAGCGGGTCAGGTCGATCCGCGGCGTCCAGGCCGGCGCCAGCTCCGCGGTGACCCGCAGGCCCCACTCGTGCTGGGAGAGCACCCCGAGTTCCAGCGGTTCGATCATCGTCGCCCCGAAGGACGCCGCGACCCGCCGGATCGCGGCCATGAGCTCGGACGTCGGGACTCCCGCCGCGGCCGCCACCTGGGCGAGTGAGCCGGCGATGGAGGAGCTGAGCACGCCGCCGTAGTCGCACCAGACAGCCCGCACCGGCTCCTCCACCGCCCCTGCCGGATCCACGGTGCCTGACGGACCGGACGGTCCGTCAGGCATGCGGGGCCGCCTCGGTGACCCGGGCGGTGAAGCGGCTCGCGGGTGTGGCGATGTGCACCGGGCCGTCGAAGACCCGCTCGGCGTCCTCCTGGCGCGCCCGCAGCCAGGTCGGCTCGGCGGTCACGAAATGTGTCAGGACGAGCTGGCGCGCGTCGGCCTCGGTGGCGGTCCGCGCCGCGTCGGTGGCGCTGAGATGGCCGTGGTCGGTCGTGTCGGTCAGCTCCAGCGTCGCCTCGGCGAGCAGCAGGTCGACGTCCCGGGCGAACGGCACGAGATCCTCGGTCACCCCGGTGTCGCCGGTGTAGGCGATGCTGCCGGACGCGGAGTCCACCCGCGTGCCGCAGTTGGGCACGGCGTGGCGCAGCTCGTGTACCCCGACCGTCGCGTCGCCGACGACGAAGGTGTCGCCCGGCTCGTACTCGCGGACGTCGAAGGCCACCTCGAAGGCACGGTCGAGCAGCGGGATGGTGGTGACGGGGAACAGCGCGGCGAGCGCGCGCAGCCGCTCCCGGCCGCCCCGCGGCACGTACAGCGGCACCGGGGGCCGCTGTACCTGGCTGGCCAGTTCGGGCAGCGTGGGGAACAGCTCGGCGAACCGGCCGTGCCCGGCCAGCAGCGTCTTACCGACGGGCAGCAGGTCGTAGCAGTGGTCCAGGTGCAGGTGGCTGATGACCACGGCGTCCAGCCCGCGCGGATGCATGATCGCGCTGAGCGCGGTCGCGGCGCCGGGGCCGCAGTCCAGCAGCAGGCGGGCCGCCTCGGTCTCCACCAGGTAGCTGGAGCTGCACTGGCCGGAGGCGGGCATCCCCGACCGGCACCCGAGGACAGTCAACTCCATGGGGTCACGTCCATTCTGTTCGGACCGGCCGCGCGGCCGGCACCGTCGGTGTGCCGCCGCCGGGTCACGCTCCGCCGCCGGATGGGCGCGTGCCACTGCCGGCACGGCCACCGGACGGCCCCATGACCTCCTCGTACGGCGCGGCGGATCGGCGGGGCGACCAGGTGAATCTGACCGCTCGAGCGATGTTGCGCGCCAGGCCGGTTCTCGGCAACGCATGAATGACGAACGAACCATTCGGGATGCCTATCGCCACCGCACCGCCCGGCGGGGCCGGGGGATCCGGGGTCAGCTCTCCTTGGCTGGCCCCGGCCCCGGAACGGGGGCCGGAGCCGCACCCGCACCCGGAGCCGCGGACGGGCCGGGCTCGGTGAACGGGCCGGCGGCCTCGAGGCAGTCCAGGAAGGCACCGACCACGGGCTGTGGGTCCGGGCGCCACACGGCGTACATCCCGACCGTCGGGGTCGGGTCGACCAGGCGCACCGCGGCGAGCCCGTGACCGGGCGGATGCGCGCCGCGCGCCGCCGAGGCGAACCCGACCACCGGTTTGGTGGTGACCACGATCCCGGTCGCGCCGGAGTCGTCCACCTCGTCGGAGACGGTCAGCGCGATGCCGCAGCGGTCGGCGGCGGCGAGGATCGCGTCGTGCATCGCCGGGCTCTGCTCCCGCCGGAACAGGACACACGGCTGGTCGGCCAGCTCCCGGAAGGGAACCTCGGACCGGGCTGCCCAGGGATGGCGCCGGCTGACCACCGCGACCAGCGGCACGGTGAGCACCCGCTGGGAGCGCAGCTGGGCCGAGGGCGGCCCGGCGAAGACCAGCGCGACGTCGAGCCGGCCCTCGGCCAGCGCGGACAGCTGCGGCCCGCTGCGGGCCTCCCACAGCGTCGTCGACACACCCGGGTACTCGGCCGCCAGGCGCAGCAGCGTCGGCTGGAGCACCCGCTGGCCGGCCGGGTAGTTGAAGCCGATGCTGATCATCCCCGTCCGCCCCGAGGCGGCCTCGCGGGCGACGGTGACGGCCCGCCGGGTGGCGTCGAGCAGCCGGCGGGCCTCCGTCTCGAAGGCGCGGCCGGCGGCGGTCAGCTTGACCTCGTGCGAGCTGCGTGAGACCAGCTCGACGCCGATGTCGCGTTCCAGCCGCTGGAGCTGCTGGCTGAGTGAGGGCTGGGCCAGGTGCAGGCGGGCCGCCGCGCGGCCGAAGTGAAGCTCCTCGGCGATGGCGAGGAACGACGCGAGATATCTCAGTTCCATCGCCATCCTCCCGCTGGGCGCCGCTCACGTTACCGGTGGGCGCTAACCGCCGGTAACGCGCACGTGTGGACGGCGGAACGGGAACGTGGCATGTCGTCGTGCATCATGCCGGGTCGTGCGGCGGGACGGTCAGCCGCGGAACCGCACGGGCAGCTCGGCCAGGCCCCTGATCAGCAGGTTCGGCTTGTAGGGCGGGTTGTTGTCGGTGATCTCGGCCTCGCTGACCCGACGGATGAACCCGGCGAGCAGCAGCTCCATCTCGAGCAGCGCCAGCGGCGCGCCGAGGCAGTAGTGGTGGCCGAGGCTGAACGACAGGTGCCGGGCCGGGGGGCCGCCGGCCGAGGAGGTGAACCGCCGCACGTCGAGACGGTCCGGGTCGGGGTAGGCCCGCGGGTCCCGGTTCGCGCAGGCGATCAGGGCGACGACGCCCTCGCCGGGCGCGAACACCCGGCCGGCCACCTCGAGCTCCCGCTTCGCCGCGCGGGTGTTGAGGTGGATCGGCGAGTCGTAGCGCAGCAGCTCCTCGACGGCGGGTCCGATCAGCTCGGGCTCGGCGCGCAGCAGGGCGAGCTGGTCGGGGTTGCGCAGCAGCGCGAGCATCCCGTTGCCGACCAGGTTCACCGTCGTCTCGTGGCCGGCGATGATCAGCGTGACGCAGGTGCCGAGCAGCTCGTCGGCGGTGAGCCGGTCACCGGCCTCCTCGACCTGGGCGAGGGCGGAGATCAGGTTGTCGCCGGGCTCGCGCCGGTGCCGCTCGACCAGCGCGCCGAAGTACTCCAGGAACTCGGGGATGGCCCGGTTGCGCTCCGCGAGTGCCTCGGGCGACATGAGCGCGTCGGGGTCGAACGCCCGGGCCAGCGCCTGCGACCAGACCTGGACGGCCGGGTGGTCGGCGGCGGGGACGCCGAGGATCTCGCAGATGACGGTCAGCGGCAGTGGGTAGGCGATCGTCTCGACGAGGTCGAACTCGCCGGCGGCGAGCGCGTTGTCGAGGAGCTCGTCGACCAGCGCGGTGATCCGCGGCCGCAGCATCTGCACGCTGCGCGGGGTGAAGCCCTTGCTGACCAGGCCGCGCAGCCGGGTGTGGTCCGGCGGCTCCATCCACAGGAACGTGGTGGGGAACGACTCCGCCGGCAGCGTCGGGTGCATCTGGTGGGCTTCCAGGTCGTGCCCCCAGTCCTGGTTCGCCAGGACGGCCACGCAGTCGGCGTGCCGGGTCGCGACGGGCAGCCCGAACGGCGTCGCGTGCAGCGCACCCGCCTCGCGCAGCCGGCTGTAGACGGGGTAGGGGTCGGGTCTCGTCGCCGGGTCGAACAGCTCGGCCAGCAGCGCGGTCGACTCCTCGCCGGCCGGCCCGGATGATCCGGTGCCGGCCGCCGGGACGACGGTGGACGTGGTCATCGCATCTCCAATTGCCGCACGGTTGTTACCGCGATAGCGCCTCGATGTATCGTCCGCTTTCCTTCTGTTTCCCGGCGAGACGATTAACGCCGCCGATGGATCCATAGCGGACCGGTATCCGTGTTTGACGGCACCGGGCGACGGCGCAAGCATTCTCGCGGAAATGCGTGGACGAACCGCCGCCGGTGAACGGTGGCGCGAACGCGTCGGGCGAGACCGGTTGCGGCGCGCGGGCCGCGCGCCGGCACGAGCCGGAAAGCGGCCGGATGCAGATGGAGGGCCCACGATGCACGACGCTCCGGCCGAGGTGGCGATCCCGGCGCCCCGCGCCGTCCCCGTTTCCTCACCTGCTGTTTCCTCACCCGTCAATCTCGTACCTGCCGATTCCGTACCTGCCGATTCCGTGGCCGCCGGCTCGACGGCCGCCGCCGCGCTCGCGGCGGGCACCCTGCACGCCGGCCTGGCCACGGTGGCGGCCCGCCATCCGGGGTTGCCCCTCGACTTCCCCTCCGCCGGAGCGTCGCTGACACTGGGCGAGCTCGTCGCCCGCGCGGACGTCCTGGCGGCAGCCCTGACCGGTGCCGGCACCGGCGGCGCCGCTGGGGCCGGGGTCGTCGCCCGTGACCGGGTCGGAGTGCTCAGCGACAACGCGCCCGACTTTCTGGTGGCCCTGGCCGGAGTGAGCCGGGCGGGAGCCGCCGCGTGCCCCCTGCCGCTGCCCGCCTCCACCCGTGACCTGCCCGGCTACGCCGCGCGGCTGGCGCGCGCGGTCGCGGTCGCCGGCATCCGGCTCGTGCTGGTCGGCGGCCGGACGGCCCGGATGGCCGACCGCTTCGCCGGGGCCTTCGACGGCGTCCGCCTCGTCCGGGTCGCCGACCTCACCACACCGGCCGCCGCCGGCACTGTCCCGGCCACCGGCACCGCGCCAGCCGCCGCTGGCGGTGCGGCCCCGGCCGGCCCGGCGGTGGAGGTGTCACCCGACGAGGCCGCCCTGGTCCAGTTCACCTCCGGTAGCACCGCCGCCCCGAAGGGCGTCGTGCTGACGCACCGCAACATCCTGGCCGGGCTGACCGCGATCATCGACGGCGTCGCGCTGACCGAGGCCGACCACGGCGGCATCTGGCTGCCGCTCTTCCACGACATGGGGCTGTTCGGCACGCTCGCCGGCATCTTCACCGGCATGCCGATGACCGTCTGGTCACCGGCCGCCTTCGTGAAGGACCCGGCCGGCTGGCTGACCGACTTCCTCGGCCGCGGCGGCAGCATCGCCCCCATGCCGAACTTCGCCTACGACCACCTGGCGGAGGCCGTCCCCGCGCCGCGGGAGGCCGGCCTGGACCTGAGCGGCTGGCGGGTCGCCTTCAACGGCGCCGAGCCGGTCGAGCCCGCCTCGGTCGAGCGCTTCCTCACCACCTTCACCCCGGCCGGCTTCGCGCCGGCGGCGATGATGCCCGTCTACGGGATGGCCGAGGCCACGCTGGCGGTGACCTTCCCGCCGCCGGGCCGCGCCCCCGTGCACCGCTGGGTCGACCGCGACCTGCTCGCCCGCGACGGCGTCGCGCGTGACGTGCCCGCCGGCTCGCCGTCCGCCCGCGGGCTGGCCGGGGTGGGCCGACCGGTGCGCGCCATGCGGGTGCGGATCGGCGGCCGCGACGGCACCGGCGTGCTCGGTGACGACCAGGTCGGCGAGATCCAGATCAGCGGCGACGCGGTGACGGGCGGCTACCTGACCGACACCGGCGCGCAGTCGGCCGGCGCGTTCACCGCGGACGGCTGGCTGCGCACCGGCGACCTCGGCCTGCTGCGCGACGGCGAGCTCTTCGTCACCGGCCGGGACAAGGAGATGGTGATCGTCCGCGGGGTGAACTACTACCCCCACGACGCCGAGGAGGCCGCCCGGGACGTCCCCGGCGTCCACCGCCGCCGCTGCGTCGCCTACGCGGACCGTTCACCCGAGGGCGCCGAGACGATGGCAATCCTCGCCGAGACCCGGCTGGTCGACGACACCGAGCGCGCGGCGTTGGCCGCCGCGATCCGGGTGGCGGTGACCGCCGCGCTGGGGCTGGCCGAGATCGCCGTCGCCCTCGTCGGGCCCGACGCCCTGCCGCGGACGTCCAGCGGGAAGTTCCAGCGCCTCGCCGCGCGCGAGGCATGCGTACCGACATGAGTTCCAGGCCCGTTTCCCAGGCAGGTGGAGGCCCATGCACAGCTACGACGTCTTCCGCCGATACGAGCGCCACGTGTGGCGGCTCGCCGACATCCCCTTCGACGAGGTGCGGCCGGAGCTCGTTCGCCCCGAGTACGTCCGGATCGCGCGCGGCGCGGTGATGGGCGAGGCGAACTCGATCGCCGCCCAGCACGGCTTCTTCGACGAGTTCGTCGACGACTACGACTTCTCCGCGTTCATCGCGCTGTGGGGCGGGCAGGAGCTTCAGCACCACTTCGCGTTCCGGGCCTGGCTGGACCAGATCGACGCCCAGGTGGAGCCGGGCGCGGTCGCGGCGATGCGGGAGCCCTACGCGCCGGGTACCACCCCGGCGGCGACCCTGGCGACCAACGTCATCTCCGAACTGACGGTCAACCACGTCTACCGCGCGGTCGCCGCCTGGGTGGAGGAGCCGGTGCTGGCCGCCATCATGACGAAGGCGAGCCTGGACGAGGCCGCGCATGCCCGCGAGTTCATCCACTACACCCGGTGCCGGCTCGCCGAGCACCCGGACGAGCTGGCGTCCGTGCTGGAGACCCTGTTCGTCTACACCGCCGAGCAGCGCATCAAGCACCCGGTGGGTGTCTTCAAGGGCGAGCTGGAGGCCCTGCGCGACCACGACACCATCGACACGGGGTTCACCTACTTCCTCACCCAGGTGGCGACCGAGGGCGAGCTGGCCCACCTGCAGGACAAGATCCGGCGGGCCTTCGGCTCGCTGACCGGCCTGGACCTGACCACCAACGCCCGGGTCCGCCGCAACCTCGCCGAGGCGCTCGGATGACCGCCCCGGCAAAGGACGACCCGTCCGGGACGCTCGCCGACGCGCAGGAGCTCGTCGCGACCCCCTGGGCCGTCCTGGACGACTACCAGTGCTTCGGTTGCTCCCCGCACAACGCCAAGGGCCTGCAGCTGCGGTTCAAGGCCCTCCCGGACGGGCTCGCCACCGTCTTCCAGCTCGGCTCCGCGCACGAGTCCTACCCGGGCGTCGTGCACGGCGGCCTGGCCGGGGTGATCTGCGACGAGACGATGGGCAACCTCATCGTGCTGCGCACCGGGAAGCCGGCGTTCACCACCGCGATGCGGCTGCGCTACCTGGCGCCGATCCCGGTCGGCGCCCCGCACGAGTGCCGGGCGCGGATCGTCAACACCGGGGACACCGGCCTGATCAACGCCGAGGCCGACATCCTCGACGCGACCGGCGGGGTCGTCGCCACCGCCCGCGCCACGTACCGCCCGGTCGCCCTCGAGGCGGCCCGCGACCGCATCACGCTCAGCGACGGCGACGCCGGCCGCCTGGCGGACGTCCTGACCGCGTCGGCCCCCGCGCTCGCCTCGGCGACCGCCGCCGCCGCCGGCGCACCCGGCCCCGCTTCGGTGCCCGCCCCAGATCCAGTCCCTGCGTCTGTGTCTGTGCCCGTGCCTGTTTCCGCTCCCGCGACCACATCCGAGGAGTCCTGATGTCCACGACCGCCGAGCCGGTGCTCGTCACCGTCACCCAGATCGTCGCCACCGAGCTGGCGACCACCGCGGACGCCATCGACCCCGATCTCGACCTGCGCACCGTCGCCGGCGCCGACTCGGTGAAGGTGCTGCGCATGATCGCGCGCATCGAGCGCGCCTACGACATCGAGCTCGACGACGAGGACGTCTTCACGGTGACCACCGTCCGTGAGGTGACCGACGTCGTCGAGCGGGCGCTGGCCGCGGGCGCGGCGGCATGACCGTCGCCGCCGCGCCCCCGGCCGGTACAGCGCCCCCGGCCGGGACGGCGTCCGCCGCCCCGGCCGGGGTCGCGGACACGAACCAGCACTACGACCTCGACCCGGAGATCTTCGGCCTGTTCCTGGACTCCCGCCGCAAGTACTCCAGCGGTCTCTACCGCTCGGAGGGCCTGACGCTGGACTCCGCCCAGCTCGCCAAGCTGCGCTTCGTCGCCGACCGGCTCGGGCTGCGCGGCGGCGAGCGGATCCTCGACGTGGGCTGCGGCTGGGGCTCGGTCGTGCTGCACATGGCCGCCGAGCTCGGCTGCCGCGCCGTCGGGGTGAGCCCGGCCGGGCGCCAGCACGCCTACATCGCCGCCCGCGCCGCCGAGCTGGGCGTCGCCGACCTGGTCGAGACCCGCCAGGGCCACTTCGAGACCCTCGACGTCGAGCCGGCGTCGTTCGACGCGGTGTCGCTGCTCGGGTCCATCGTCCACATGCCCGACCTCGACCTGGTGTTCCGCCGGGCGCGGGCGGTGCTGCGCCGCAACGGACGGCTGTACGTCTCCGAGTCCTGTTTCCGCAACGCGGCCGCGCACGAGGAGTTCGACCGTCGCGGCGGCACCGAGTTCGTCCGCGACTCGATCTTCGGCTGGGGGGACATGCGCCCGCTGTCCGAGCTGGTCCGCGCCGCCGAGGACGCCGGATTCTCGGTGATCTCCGTCGACGACCTCACCGAGGACTACCGCCGCACCATCGAGGACTGGCTGGTCAACGTCGCCGACCGGGCCGACCGGCTCGACGCGATCAGCCCCGGCCTGGCGGCGACCCTCACCCGCTACCTCCAGGTCGCCAACGCCGGCTGGGGCTTCACCACGAAGCACTACGCGCTGGTCTGCCAGAAGTCGCGCTGACGAGCCCGGGAGACGAACCGATGACCACCACGACGACCCGGGCCCCCGTGCTGCGCGGCCCGGTCGACGGGCCCTTCCTGGCCCCCGGCGACATGGCCGAAGCCGTCACCGACTTCCACCGCGCCGGCGCCGCCGAGCGCCGCTGGGACGTCGAGACCGCCGTCGACTGGACCGCGGCCGACGCCAACCGGCTCACCGACGGCCAGCGGTCCGCCGTCCGCTTCATCACCCTGATCGAGGATCACCTGCCGGGCTACTTCGCCGTCTACACCCGGCGGTTCCCGCTGACCGACGAGGTGAGCGAGCAGGACTTCGCCCATCACCGCGAGCTGTACCACTTCACCGTCCGCTGGGCGGTCGAGGAGGACAGTCATGCCCGCGCCCTGTTCCGCTACCAGACCGACTCGGGTATCGCCCGTCCCGACGACCTGCGCCGCGAGCTCGCCGCCGAGGGCCGCAAGCCCTTCGAGCTCCCGCACGACGAGTCGGTGGCGCTGTTCGCCTACGCGCTCGTCCAGGAGAAGGCCACCCAGATCTACTACCAGCAGCTGCGTTCCGTCGTCGGCGACCCGGTGCTCGCCGAGCTGCTCAACCGGCTCAGCCGGGACGAGGCCCGCCACTTCGCGTTCATGGCCGACATCCTGGAGCGGTACCTGCGGGTGTACGGCGACGCGGTCGTCGAGCCGATCCGGGACGTGATCGCCCACTTCCGGATGCCGCTCGCGGACACGATGCGCGGCTACTGGCGCTGGGCGCTGCGGATCGCGGACGCGGCCCGCTACGACCACACCGACGCCTACGAGCACCTGATCCGGATCGTGAACCGCGCCGTCGACGCCCCCTCCGACCGGGTCGACGAGCTGACCCGCTTCGTGGCGGCCTGCCGCACGGCCGCCCCACTCCCGCTCACCACCCCCGCGGCGGTGCCGCCGGCCGCGGCCTCGGCGTGACCGCGCCCAGCGGCGGGGGAGCGCCCCGAAGGGCGAGCGTGCCCGGCGGCGGGAACGTGCCCGAGGCCGGGAACGTGCCCCGGGCCGGGAGCGCCACGGTCGGCGGGGGAGCGGGCCGGCGAGGGCACGCCGTCGTGCTCGGCGCCAGCGTCGCGGGCCTGTTGGCGGCCCGGGTGCTGGCCGAGCACGTCGGCCAGGTGACGGTCATCGACCGCGACGACGTCACGCCCACCGCTGCCGCCGGCCACCGCGGCGGGGCGGCGCAGGGCCGTCACCTGCATGCCCTGATGGAACGGGGCCGCCAGATCCTCGACGAGCTGTACCCGGACTTCACCGCCAAGATCGCCGCAGACGGGGTGCCGACGGCGGAGACCCTCGTCGGCACCCGCTGGTACTTCGACGGCGCCCGGGTCACCCCGGTGCCGACCGGTCTCACCTCGGTGCTCGCCAGCCGGCCGGCGCTGGAGGCCGCTCTGCGGGCCGCGACACTCGGCCACGACCGGATCCGGCTGCTTCCCGGGCTCCGCGCGGTCGGCCTCGTCCGCGGATCGGGCTCCACCCGAGCCGCCGGGGTCGTCGGGGTGCGCGTCGAGCCGCCCGCCGGTGACGCCCCGGCCCGCACCGTCGAGGCCGACCTCGTCGTCGACGCCACCGGCCGCGGGTCCCGCGCCTCGGAGTGGCTCGCCGACCTGGGCTTCGACATCCCACGGGAGGAGACCGTCGGCGTCGACCTCGCCTACGCCTCCCGGACCTACCGCCGGTGGCCCACGGACCTCGGCGGCGACCTCGGCGTCATCATCTCGACGCTGCCGGGCCGGCGCGGCGGCGGCGCTGTCGCCCAGGAGGGCGACCGCTGGATCGTGACCCTCGCCGGCATGCTCGGCGTCCTGGATGAGGCGGTGGATGT
>NZ_UBIZ01000592.1:0-5928 GCF_900465275.1 Parafrankia sp. Ea1.12
GGTAGCGGGTTACCTCGGCGGCGACGGTGGGGGGCAGCCACCCCGCGCCGGTGGTCAACTGTTCGTCCGAGGTCAGCCGGTCGATCGGGGCGATCAGTCGGCAGAGCTCGATCAGCTCGGTGGGGGTCGGCCGGCGCGCGGGGTCCTTCTCCAGGCAGTGGGCCAGAACGTCGCGTACCTGCGGCGGGCAGCCATCCCAGTCGGGCTGCTGGTGCTCGATGCGGTGGAAGACGGCGGCGTCGACGCCGAACGGCGGCCGGCCGGTCAGGGCGTAGTAGGCGGTGGCCCCGAGGGCGAAAATGTCACCGGATCGGTCGAGCTGCGCCCCGCGAACCTGTTCGGGAGCCATGAAGGCGGGTGTTCCGAGGCGCGCTCCGGTCTGTGTCATCGCGGCCGTCGCGGCGTCGAGGGCGCGCGCGACACCGAAGTCGATGACGCGCGGGCCGTCCGCCGCGAGAATGACGTTTCCTGGTTTCAGGTCGCGGTGGATCACCCCGACCCGGTGAATGGACTGCAGGGCCTCCGCGACACCCGCGATCAGCATCAGGACGGTCGTGGCGGGCAGCGCACCCGTCCGTGCCACGGCTATCGCGAGCGACGGGGCGGGGACGTAGGCCGTGGCGATCCACGGGCGCACCGCGTCGGGATCGGCGTCGATGACCGGAACCGTGTAGGGGCCCTGCACCCGCTGTGCGATCGCGACCTCTTTCGCGAACCGGGCGCGGAAGTCGGGGTCGGCGGCGAACTCCGGACGGACCACCTTGACCGCGAGCGGTCGTCCGCCGGGGGTGTGTGAGAGGTACACGGCGCCCATGCCGCCCTCGCCGATCCGGGCCCGCAGCGGGTAGCCGCTGATCTCGTCCGGGTCGTGCGCGGTGAGCGGGGTGAAGACGGCGTCCCAGGCACGGGTGAACGTTCCGCCCGCCGCCGACGTCCCGCGTGTCGGCGTCTCGGGTGGGAGGGACGCGGGTTGCGGTGCGTGGCCACCGGATGGCGGCGGGTGCGGGTCGCTTCCCACCGTCCTCGGTGGCGTGCTGCGCATCATGCCCTCCGGATGCCGGCCCGCTTCGGTTCCGGCATGCCGGCTGAGACCGCCGGAACCGGATGAAGATCGTCAAAACCAGTCGAGACTGCAGAAACCGGTCGAGATCATCGGAAAATGCCGATCTTCATCATATTGGCCGGTCAGTGGGCGGCCAGCGGAGGGTGGAGCCCCGGGACGCGCTACCGGGGCGCGTGCGGCTCCTGACCGGCCGCCGGCGCCGGGGCTTCCGCCGGACGTTCCAGGCGCGGCCAGATGTCCGGTTGTGACCCGTCGACGTCGGTGAAGCCGTACTCGGCCGCGAGCTGGCCGGAGGTCACCGAGCGCTGGTTCCAGCGGGCCCGTCCCGGATCGGCGGCCAGCGCGGCGACGGCGCGCCCGACATAACGCGGCGACTCGGAGAACGCGAAGTCCGGCGGAGCACCGCCGGTCGGAGCGCCGCCGGTCGGAGCGCCGCCGGTCGAGGCGCTGTCGGGCGGGGCGAGGGCGTCGCGCCAGGTCTCCTCGGTGACGCCGAACGCCTCGAGCATCATCTCCGAGCGCAGCCAGCCGGGCGTGACGGCGACGGCGGTCCCGCCGTGCGGGGCGATCTCGTGGCCCTGCGAGAAGGCGAGCCGGTTCACGGCGACCTTGGCGAGGTCGTAGTACACGGAGATCCGGTAGTTGGCCGCGTTGTAGTCCGTCGTCCCGTCGGTCACCTCGACGACCAGCCCGCCCGGGCGGTCGATCAGCAGCGGGAGCAGGTGGTGGGAGGTGATCAGGTGGGTGTCCACGGCGAGCCGCAGGATGCGCATCCCGCGGTCGAGGCCGTGTTCCCAGACCGGCGTGTCCCACTCGCTCGGCCCGCCCTTGAGGACCTCGCCGCCCCAGATGTCGTTGACGAGCACGTCGAGGTGCCCGTGCTCGGCGCGGACGCGGTCGGCGAGCCGCCGCACCTGCTCCGGGTCCAGATGGTCGACGGGGACGGCGATGCCGGCACCACCGAGCCCGGTGACGAGCTCCGCGGTCTCCTCGATCGTCTCGGCGCGGTCGTAGTCGGAGCGCAGGACGCCCGTCCTGCTGCTGCGGCCGGTGCAGATGACGGTGGCGCCGGCCTCACCGAGGGCCGCCGCGATCCCGCGACCCGCGCCGCGGGTGGCACCGGCGACGACGGCCACGCGCCCGCGAAGGGCGCTCCTGTCGGGAGCCCAGGGCGTGCGGACCGCCGCGGCCGCCGTGCGGACCGTCGCGGGTGGTGTCGCCTGCGCGGACATGGGCCCGAATATGCCAGCGGGCGGGTCAGTGGCGGAACTGGACCGGATCGACGGCGAGCCGGTTCGTGGCCGCCCAGTCCCGGCCCCACTCCCACATCGCCTGCAGCACCGGGCCGAGGGACCGGCCCTGCGCCGTCAGCGCGTACTCGACGTGCGGCGGTGCCGTGCTGACGGGTATCCGGTCGACGATTTGGATCGCCTCGAGCTCCCGCAGCCGCTGCGCCAGCATCTTCTCGGTGATGTCGGGGATGAGCCGGCGCAGCTGTGCGAACCGTAGCCGGTCGTGTTCCTTCAGATGGGCGAGGACGACCGGCGTCCACTTCCCGCCGATGACGTCGACCGTGACCTCGACGTGGCAGTGATAGCTGCGGCCGGGCCGCGCCGTGCCCGGGGGCTGGGGCGTGTCCGGGGACATCGTCACCACTCCTCACCACTCCTCGCGGGACGCCGTGCCCGCATGGTACGCACTTTTTTGTGCGTACCCCGGGGATCGCCTATGCCAGGTTTCCCGCTGATAGTTTCGGGTTCTCCCCAGTCGCCGGAGGTGAAAAGGTGATCCGGCTGTGATCGTCGAGTACATCCGATACCGGATACCGGAACACAGCACTGACGAGTTCGAGAAGGCGTATTCGCGAGCCGCAGCGGTGCTCGAGTGGTCGCGGAACTGCCTGTCGTTCGAGCTCACCCGCTGCGTCGAGACGAACGTCCAGTACATCCTGCGCATTCAGTGGGATTCGGTCGCCGGTCATCTGGACGGCTTCCGGCGGAGCGCGGAGTTCCGTGAGTTCCTGGCGCAGATCGGGCCGTACGTCGAACACATCGAGGAGATGCAGCACTATTCTCCCACGGCGGTCGCCGGGCGGGGCGGGGGAGCACCCGAGCCGCCCACCCTTTACGAATGGGCCGGCGGCGCCGAGGCCTTCGAGCGGCTCCTTACCCGTTTCTACGAGACCGTCGTCGAGGACGACCTTCTCGCGCCGCTGTTCGCGGGCATGAATCCGGCGCACGCCCACCACGTGGCGATGTGGCTCGGCGAGGTTTTCGGTGGCCCGGCCGAGTACACCGAGAAACGCGGCGGGTACGAGAACATGCTCGCCCACCACGTCGGCAGGGCCATCACCGAGCCGCAGCGCCGACGGTGGGTGAGCCTGCTCGTCGACGCGGCGGACGAGGTCGGGCTGCCGGGCGATCCCGAGTTCCGGGCGGCGTTCATGGGCTATGTCGAATGGGGCACCCGCCTCGCCGTCGAGAACTCCACGCCCGGCGCCACACCCATGCCGCACGCGCCGGTTCCGCGTTGGGGCTGGGGCGTAGCGCCGCCCTGGCAGCCATCCTGAGCCGCTTTCAGTCGGTGGGTGGTGGCGGCGGTGCCGCTCGCGCGAGCCGGCCGGCAAGCTCGCGGACGCGGTCGACGAGCTCGTGCGGTTCGAGCACGTCGAAGTCCGCGTCGACGAGGCTGAGGTAGATCGCGAGCGCGTCCAGCGAGTTGGAACCCGTCCGGACCAGGCAGCTCTCGTCGTCGAGTGCCTCGATCACGGCGGAGGTCGGGCTGAGCGATGCGGCGATCACCCCGGCGGGTGCATGGTAGCGCACGCGGGCCTGGTACCGGTACCCGGCGGTGGAGACCGACCAGGACGTGTACGCCTGGATGTCGTCCGCGGGTGGGTCCCGGGGGGTGAACCTCGGGCCGGTCGGGGTCTTCGGCGCGATGCGGTCGAGGCGGAAGTTGCGCCAGGCGCCACGGCCGACGTCCCAGGCGATGAGGTACCAGCGCCACCCGGTGTGGACGAGGGTGTGCGGTTCGGCGATCCGCGCGGTCGGTGTCCCGTTGTGGTCGCGGTAGTCGAACCGCAGCTGCTGGTTCTCGCGGCAGGCGGTCGCCACGGCCATCAGGACGTCCGGGTCGACGGCCGCGGGATTCGTGCCACGCAGGGACACTGTGACCGAGTGTAGCGCCAACACCCGGTGCCGAAGCCGGGTCGGCAGGACCTGCTCGAGCTTCGTCAGCGCACGGATGGCGGACTCGGCGATGCCCTCGACCGAGCCGCCGGCGGCGGTGCGCAGGCTCACGGCGACGGCGACGGCCTCGTCGTCGTCGAGCAGCAGGGGCGGCAGCTGGGCACCCGCGCCGAGGCGGTAGCCACCGGCCGTGCCGGGTGCGGCGTGCACGGGGTAGCCGAGGCTGCGCAGCTTGTCGACGTCCCGCCGGACGGTGCGGGCGGTGACCCCGAGCCGGTCGGCCAGGTCCGCCCCGGACCAGTCTCGGTGGGTCTGCAGCAGCGAGAGCAGCCGGAGCAGGCGGGCCGAGGTCTCGAGCATGTCCCGAGTCTGCCGTGGCCAGCGGACAGCTTCGGTCCGCGATCGGCCGCTTCTCGTCGGATGCTTTACGACTGATCCGGTTGATTGTCCGGAAAGTGGTAGGGCCGCATGAGGCCACAAGTGGACACATGTCACGTTCCCGGGCCCGGCGTGATCCCGTGGATCGGGGGGATGGCCCAGAAGACGCCACGAACCCTGACCGGTCAGCTACCTTCCCCTACATGCGCGGTCTGGGGCGTGGTGGATCATCACTTTCCGAGATGGGACCGTCGCGGTGCGAGGAGGTCTGATATGTGTCATCTGTTCGCGATGAGCAGCGGCGGCGAGCGGATCCAGGCGACCTTCTGGCTGCTGGACGCGCCAGACAGCCCGCGGGCCCAGACCCGCCGTCCCCCGGACGGCGCGGGCTTCGGCTTCTTTGACGACGAAGGCCGGCCCGAGGTGGTCAGGCAGGCGATTCGTTCCCGCGCCGACACGGCGTTCGCCCGCGAGGCGCAGCAGGTCACGTCGTCGACGTTCGTCGCGCATGTGCGGCACGCCTCGACCGGGCGGGTCGATGACCGCAACACACACCCATTCGTCCAGGATGGTCGGATCTTCGCCCACAACGGGGTCATCGAGGGGCTGGGTAAGCTCGACGCAGAGCTTGGCACGACATGCTCCGGCGTGCTCGGCGACACCGACTCGGAGCGCTACTTCGCCCTGGTCACCCGCGAGATCGCGGCGCGGGACGGCGACGTCGCGGCGGGCATCACGGCCGCGGCGAACTGGATCGCAGAGAACCTGCCGCTCTACTCGATCAACATGATCCTGGCCAGCGGGGACGATCTGTGGGCGCTGCGGTATCCCGACACGAATGGTCTGCATGTGCTCCAGCGGGCCCCGGGCGGGCGTAACAACCGTCACCTGGATCACGCCAGCCCGTTCAGCGAGATCCGGGTCCGCTCGGTCGACCTGACGACCCGCCCCGCGGTGGTCGTCGAGAGCGAGCGGATGGACGAGGACCCACGGTGGCGGCTGATGGCCAGCGGGGAACTGCTGCACGTCGGCCCGGGCCTCAAGGTGACGTCCAGCATCGTCGTGGCCGGCCCGCCGGCGCATCCGCTGACCCTCGACGACCTTCGTCCCGAGGCGGCCGCGTCGCAGACGACCGCCGTCCCCGACCTCCCGGTCTCGGCCTGAGCGCGGGCACGGTCTGAGCTCGAAAAGCCTGCCCCACCAGGGATGCCGGTCTGGCGGGGCGGCCGGGTGGCGCGAGCGGGGGCCGCAGCTGTCCACAGCTCTCCACACACTTTCCACAAGTTATCCACAGGC
>NZ_UBIZ01000308.1:0-88133 GCF_900465275.1 Parafrankia sp. Ea1.12
CGTGTCGAAGTCGGATGCCAGCTACGACCATGCCGTTGACGTCGTTGTCGTGGGCTCGGGCGGTGGTCTGTGCGGCGCCGTGGCCGCGGCGGCGAGCGGCCTGGACACGCTGGTGATCGAGAAGCAGCCGATGATCGGCGGGTCCACGGCCATGTCAGGCGGTGTGCTGTGGCTGCCGGACAACCCGCTCATGCAGGCCGACGGCGTTCCCGACTCCCTTGAGGACGCGCTGGCGTACTTCGACTCCGTTGTCGGAGACGTCGGACCCGCCTCGTCGCACCAGCGTCGGGTCGCCTACGTCACCGAAGGCTCCAACATGGTCCGCTTCCTGCAGAACCTGGGCATGCGGTTCGAGCGGTGCGAGGGCTACAGCGACTACTACGCCGGGGTGGCGGGTATCCGCGGTGGCAGCGCCCGCGGGCGCTCCCTCGAACCCGCGGTGACCGACGGCCAACAGCTCGGGCCGTGGTTCGACAAGCTGATGCCGGGCATGACGATCGCGCTCGGGATCGTCGTGATGACACGCGAGGCGTCCGGACTGCAGATGGTCAAGCGGCGACCGAAAGCCATGCGCACCGCCGCCCGCGTCGGGGTGCGCACGGCCATCGGCCGGCTACGGCGCCAGACCCGCCTGGCCAACGGCGGGGCACTGATCGCCCAGACCCTGACGGCCGCACTCGCCGCCGGGGCGTCGATTTGGACGAACACCGGACTGGTCGACCTGATCACCGAGGACGGCCGGGTCGTCGGCGTCGTCGCCGACCGGGACGGCCACACCATCCGGATCCGCGCCCGCCACGCCGTGCTGTTGAGCTCAGGTGGTTTCGGCTGCAACCCCGAGATGCGCAAGCGGTACTCGAAGCAGCCGAACGACGGAACGTGGACCAGCGCCAACCCGGGTGACACCGGCGAGGCGATCGAGGCCGCCATGCGCCTGGGCGCCGCCGTCGACTTCATGGACGAGGCCCTGTGGATCCCGGCCTCCATCCAGCCCGGCGGCCGTCCGAGCATGCACAACGGCGAACGATGCAAACCAGGTTCGATCATCGTCGACCGGGCCGGCCGCCGGTACTTCAACGAAGCGGTCTCCTACATGGAAGCCGGCCGGCAGATGTACGCCCACAACGTCGACGGTGAATCCATCCCGAGCTGGCTCGTCATGGACTCCCGCCACCGCGCCCGCTACCTGTTCGCGTTCCGTCCCAACACTCCCGAGGAATGGCTCACCAGCGGCTACATGAAGAAAGCCGACACGCTCGACGAGCTCGCGCGGGCGTGCGGCATCGACCCCGCGGGGCTGGCCACCACGGTGGCCCGGTTCAACACGTTCGCGGAGCAGGGCACGGACCCCGACTTCCACCGCGGCGAAGGCGCTCATGAAAAGTACCAGGGCGACTACGGCAACAAACCGAACCCGTCGCTCGCGCCCGTCGAGAAGGCACCCTTCTACGCCGTCGAACTCTATCCAGGCGACGTCGGCACCAGCGGCGGTCTCCTGTGCGACGAACATGCTCGTGTGCTCGACACCAACCACGACCCGATCCCCGGCCTCTACGCCGCCGGGAACTGCACCGCCTCGGTGATGGGCCGCACCTATCTCGGTGCGGGCGCCAGCATCGGGAACAGCTGCGTCTTCTCCTACATCGGCATGAAACACGCCGCACACGCCGCCTCCGGGGACCGAGCGGTCACGTGACCGCAGAACGGAGCGCACGGCCCCGGGGGCCAGTGGTACGCATCGACCCCGTCGGCGCCGACCTCGAACTCGAACCCGGAGAGACGATCATCGAGGCCGCGTGGCGACTCGGGTACCACTGGCCCACCGTCTGCCACGGCCAGGCCACCTGCACGGTCTGCCACCTCGAGGTACTCAGCGGCATCGAACACCTGACACCCCCCGACGACGACGAACAGGACGCCCTCGAACACCGACTTCCCGGCGCACACCGCCGTGACCTCACCCGGCTCCGGCTCGCCTGCCGAGCGCAGGCAACCGGCGACGTCACCGTGCGCAAGAACGGCGTGCGACGCCGCCGGCCCGTACCGACCGGCCCATTCCCGCACGTCGTCGACGAGTAGGAGCGCTGACCTATGGAGCACCCTCATACAGGTGGCGGTCGGGTGACCGGTGAGGACAGGCCCGTACCTGTGGTCGACGACGACAGTCGCGATTTCTGGTGCGGCGGGGCCGCCGGGCAGCTCCTGATCAGCGGGTGCACCGTGTGTGAACGGCTGTTCCATCCGCCGGCGCGGATCTGCCCCGGTTGTTATTCCCGGTCGATCGCGTCCCGGCGGGTCTCGGGCCGCGGGACGGTCGAGTCGTACACGGTGGTGCGCCGTCCGTGGGTCCCCGGGTACGAGCCGCCCTATGTCGTGGCCCGGGTGGTGCTCGCAGAGCAGCCCGACCTGCACCTGTTGACCAATGTGGTCGACTGCGACGTCGAGGCGGTCAGCACCGGTATGGAGGTCGAGGTGACCTTCGAACAGCGAGGGGACGTGTTCGTACCCATGTTCCGGCCGGTCGTATGAACTCCGCCGGTCCCGTGAACGTCGAGCGCCAGGCGATCGTCTCCGGCATCGGGCGGTCCGCGTCCGGGCGGCGGCTGAACCGGCCCGCGATCGATCTGACCCTGGACGCCTGTCTCGCGGCCATCGCCGACGCGGGGCTCACCCCGCGCGACATCGACGGGCTCACCTCCTGGCCCGACCACCCCGCCCCGCACGGCTTCGGCGGCCCCCGGGTCGGTGAGCTGCACACGCTCCTGCGCCTGGACCTGTCGTGGATCCTCGGCTGCGGGGACGGCGCCAACGTCATCGGAATCCTCGGGATCGCCGCCCACGCGGTGGCCACCGGTCTCGCCCGGCACGTGCTGGTCTACCGGACCGTCGGCGAGGCGACCAGCCAGGGCACCGGCCGCCGCCCGGCGGTGATGGCCGGGCCCGGGGCCGCGCCGTGGAAGGCCACCTACGGGGTGGGTTCGCCCGTGCAGTTCGCGGCCCTGTGGGCCCGGCACCACTTCGACCGCTACGGCACCACCCGGGAGCAGCTCGGCTGGGTCGCCGTGAACGACCGGCGCAACGCCGCCGGTAACCCGGACGCGGTCTACCGCGACCCGATGACGATCGACGACTACCTCGTGGCACGGATGATCAGCGAACCGCTGTGCCTGTTCGACTGCGACGTGCCGGCGGACGGGTCGATCGCCTTCGTCGTCTCGCACGCCGACCACCGCCGTGACGTCGACCGGCCCGTCTTCTTCGAAGCGCTGGGTGGTGGGCGGCCGATGACGTCGAGCTGGGAGTTCTGGCCGGACCTTGACGTCATGGCCGCGATGAAGGCCGCCGAGCAGCTGTGGTCACGTACCTCGCTGCGGCCCGGCGACGTCGACGTCGCCGGTCTCTACGACGGCTTCAGCATCTTCGTCCTGTACTGGCTGGAGGCGCTCGGGTTCTGCGGCCGCGGCGAGTCCGGACCGTTCGTCGAAGGCGGCACCCGCATCGCCCGTGACGGTGAGCTGCCACTCAACACCTCCGGTGGGCAACTGTCGGAGGGCCGCTACCTCGGCTTCGGTCTGGCCTACGAGACCTTCCTGCAGTTACGGAACCAGGCCGGCACCCGGCAGGTCACCGACGCCGAGGTCGGCCTCGTTACGGGCGGCGGCGGCCCGCTCGCCCAGGCATTCCTCTTCACCAACGACCGCTGAGCCGGCGAGAGCCTCCTCCCATGAGCCCATGGATCGCTTCTACCGGCCCGCCGAGAAAACATCCTGACCACGCTGAGGACGGTGCTGCGCCATGAGGGACATCGCGGGTACCGAGCAGGCGGCGATCCAGCAGCTGCTCGACAAGCAGGCGATCCGCGAGGCGACCATGCGGTACTGCCGCGGGGTGGACCGTTGCGATCCGGACCTCATCAGCTCCGCGTACCACCCTGATGCGATCGACGATCACGGCGACCAGCGCTACTCGGGTAGAACCGTAGGCCGAGGTGTCGCCGACCTCGTGCGCTCGGCGAAGGTCTCGATGAACCAGGTCACGAACCAGCTCATCACGCTGCACGATGACAGGACGGCGGGTTGCGAGACGTACTTCACGGTGTGGCGGAGCATCGAGACCGAAGGTGAGGACCGCGTCCTCCTCGCGATCGGGCGGTACATCGACCGCTTCGAACGCCGCGAGGGCGAATGGAAGATCGCGCACCGGCTTGTGATTGTCGACCTGACACATGTCGTCCCGGCGAGCGGCCTGATGCGGCCGTCGCGGCCCGGTCTCGGCTCCCGCGACCGGAATGACCCTTCGTATGCGGCGCTTGAGAGCCCTGACACCGGATGGACACGCCCCCTGCCGGCACAGCCCTAGGCCGAGTTGGAAAGAGGAGACGGCCGATGGGTCCCCGCCACTGCGTCCATCGGCAGGCTGACCGCGGCCCGCCACTGTTTGGCGCGCGCCGCCCGACGCCCAGAGTCGCCGGCGGGCCGACAGTTCACCCCTTGCGCATTTCCGCAAACTTGTATACAACCTGATCTGAAGGTTGTATACAAGCAATGTGAAAGGGGAGTCGATGATCGCCGCCAGCGCACCGACGACGCAGCTGACCGCGTTCGTCGCCCTGGACTTCACCGGGTACATCGTCGAGCGCTTCAGCCACGACCCGGCCGTCGCGGAGCGGGCCTCCCATGCGATGACATTGGCCCGCCGGGCCGGCGTGCCGGTCTTTCATGTGGTGCCGGAGTCGATGGTGGACGACATCCATCCGTTGCTGGCGCCGATCGACGGCGAGCCCGTCCTGAGCAAGACGACCATCGGCGCTTTCGCCACCACCGGCCTGCACGACCTGCTGCAGCGAGCGGGGATCAGGCAGATCGTCATCGCGGGTGTGGCGACCGCGGGGACCGTCCTGTCCACCGCCAGGTGGGCGTTCGACGTCGGCTACCAGGTCATTGTCTGCTCGGACGCGTGCGACGACCCCGAACCGGAGGCGCACGCCGCGCTCGTCGACGCCGCTGTCTTCCCGCAGAGCTGGATCGGGCTGTGGCGGATCGCGAACGTGCTGCCGACCGCCGAGATCGCCGTGCTCCAGACAAGGGAGTCCGCAGGCACGGGGGTCCAACCATTCGAAGCTCCGTTCACCCAGGGAGGTACGTCGGGATGATGACCCAGGCGCAGCGCGAGGCGGCCTATGAACGGGTCCGCCGAGAGCTCGGCATCGACCGGGTCGGTACCGCGCCCGAAGCACCGGTGCTGCGGTCCCGCCAGGGCGGTGTGCCCGCGCGGCCGGCGTATGCCTTACCCGTGGAGGCCGAGATCCACGGCGCCCAGCTGTACGAGTACGAGATCTGGGGCCGGCCGGGGCTCGACCTCCGGACGCGGAGTTTCATCACTGTGGCCGTCCTGACGGCCCTGGGCCGGGAAGACCAGCTCTACCGGTACGTCAACAGCGCGCTGAACATCGGGATCACTCCGGAGGAGATCCACGAGACGTTGCTGCACGCCGGTGTGTACAGCGGCCTGCCGGCCTGGGAGAACGCGGCCGGTGTCGCGGGTGAGGTGTTTGTCGCTCGGGGGCTGGTGCCGGCGGGCTCGGGTGCCCCGGTGGAGCCGAAGCCCGCGATGGACCACGAGGAGCGGCGCGCGGCCAGGAACCGGGTGGTCGCCGCCCTGGGCGTCGGGCGTATCGGCCTCGGTCCCGACGCCCCCCTGCTCGAGCCGCTGCCCGGCAGCCCCTTCCCGGCCGCCAAACCAGGCCGGCTGGCCTTCGAGCAGGAACTGGCCGGGATCACCGCCGACTACGGTTACGGCGAGGTGTGGGGCCGGCCCGGGCTCGATCTGCGCACCAGGAGCTTCATCACCGTGAGCGTCCTGCAGGTCCAGTATCAGAACGATCAGCTGCACATCCACGTCAACAATGCACTGAACCTGGGGATCACGCCCGAGGCGGTCGGCGAGGCGATCACCCAGGCCGGCATCTACGACGGTGGGTCGGGGTGGCACAACGCCATGAACGTCGCCCGGCACGTCTTCCTTCAGCACGGCATCGTCGAAGGTGACTGATGGGCATCCTCGACGGCAAGGTCGCCGTGATCACGGGTGCGGGGCGGGGTATCGGCAAGGCCTCGGCGGCGGTGTTCGTGCGCGAGGGCGCCAGGGTGCTCGCCGCGGACATCAGCGGGGAGGAGAAGGCGACCGCGACCGAGTTCGGGCCGCGGGGTATCCGGGCCAACGTGATCGCGCCGGGGTTCACTCTCACGGAGAAGAACCGGAAGGCGCCGGCGAACGCGATGCGCTCGCTGGGCGCGAAGGCGGCGCTCGGCCGGGCGGGGGAGGCGCGTGAGCAGGCCGAGGCGGCGGCGTTCCTCGCCTCCGACCGCGCCTCGTTCGTCACCGGGGTGATCATCGCGGTCGACGGTGGCTGGTCGGCGCGCCTTGCCTGACGACCGCGACCCGGCGGCCGCGTGCATCCACCTACCAGCACGGGATGATCGACGACCGGTGCGACGGCGAGACTCCCGTGCCGCTGGCCCTGATCCCCTGGGGGACGCCGAGCCGGCGTCCGCCGGATTGGACGAGACGGAGAACCGCCGTTGAAAGCCGCTGCATTCGACTACCACGTGCCGGAGTCTGTTGACGCGGCGGTGGCCCTGCTGGCCGAGCTCGGAGACGAGGCGAAGGTCCTCGCCGGCGGCCAGAGCCTTGTCCCGGTGATGGCGATGCGGCTCGGGCGGCCCGAGCACATCGTCGACGTCAACCGCATCGAGGCGCTTGCCGGCGCCACCCGGTCGAACGGCACGCTGCGGGTGGGAGCGCTGACGCGGCACCGCGCTCTGGAGACCGACGTGCTCATTCGAGACTCGGTGCCGTTGTTGGCCCGTGCCGCGCCCCACATCGGCCATTTCCAGATCCGCAACCGTGGCACCGTGGGCGGCTCGCTCGCCCACGCCGACTCGGCCGCGGAGCTGCCCGCGGTCGCCGTCGCGCTCGACGCCGAGATCGAGGTGCGCAGCACCCGGGGGAGCCGGCGCATCCGGGCCGCCGACTTCTTCGTGTCGATCTTCATGACGGCGCTGGAGCCCGACGAGCTGGTGACCGCGGTGCACCTTCCGGTGTGGGGGCGTGGCTGCGGCTTCGCCGTGGCGGAGTTCGCGCGTCGGCACGGCGACTTCGCGCTGGCCGGTGCCGCGTGTGGGGTGCAGGTCGATGGCGGGCGCATCGTACGGGCGGCGGTCGGGCTGATCGGGATGGGCAGCGTTCCGGTGCGGGCCCGGCTGGCCGAGCAGACCCTGACCGGTGCGGACGCCCACGAGGTGGACCTCGCCTCGATCGGGCGCGACGCGGTCGCGGCACTCGACCCGCCCTCGGACACCCACGGCTCCGCCGCTTACCGGCGCCACCTCGGCGCTCAGATGACTGCGCGAGCACTTGGCCGGGCCCTCGCGGAGGCCCAGGGACAGGAACGGAACCCAGGCCAGAGCCAGGCCCAGGCCGAGGCGGGAGGCGCCGCATGACCGAGATGGACGTGCACCTGATCGTGAACGGCGAACGCTGTCGCGCCCGGGTCGAGCCGCGCAAGACTCTCGCAGACCTGCTGCGGGAGGACCTCGGGCTGACCGGCACCCACCTGGGGTGCGAGCACGGGGTCTGTGGGTCGTGCACAGTGCTGCTCGACGGCCTGGCTGTCCGGTCCTGCCTGATGTTCGGGGTGCAGGCGGACGGAAGCGAGGTGACCAGCGTCGAGGGGCTGGCGGGCGATCCGGAATCGCTCAGCCTGGTGCAGCGCGCCTTCCAGGAGACACATGGGTTGCAGTGCGGTTTCTGCACCCCCGGGTTCGTCATATCGGTCACGGCTTTCCTGGAGGATGTGCCGGATCCGACCGACGAGCAGATCCGGGACGGCCTGAGCGGAAACCTCTGCCGCTGCACCGGCTACCAGGGCATTGTGCACGCCGTCCGGCTTGCGGCGCGGCTGCGCCGCGAGGAACGCGCCGAAACCTCGGGGTAGGTGTGCGGGAGCTCGCTGAGCAGGTGCGCGGATGGCGGTCAGCCGGGATGGTGGCACGCCGACCGCCGTTTCCGCAGGGACCGCATCGATTCATGGCACCGCGAGTTTGAAGGAGATCGGATGAAACTGGAGAACACCTTCAGTGTCCCCGTGCCTGTCGATGACACGTGGCGGGTCCTGCTCGACATCGAGCGGGTCGCGCCCTGTGTGCCCGGAGCGACCCTCACCTCGCGTGACGGCGACAGCTTCAGCGGCAAGGTCAAGGTCAAGCTCGGGCCGATCGGTCTCACCTACGGCGGCACAGCGACGTTCCTTTCCCTGGACGAGGCGGCCAAGGTCGCGGTCATCGAGGCCAGTGGCCGGGAGACCCGCGGCGGCGGAACCGCCAAGGCGGTCGTCACCTGCCGGCTCGTGGACACCGGGGGCGCGACCGACGTCCTCGTCGAGACGGACCTCGCCATCACTGGCAAACCCGCCCAGTTCGGCCGCGCCGCTCTCGCCGACGTCACGGCCATCCTCATCGGCCAGTTCGCGGCGAACCTGGCCAGCGAGATCACCGGTACCGCCGCGCCCGTACTGGGTGAGACGGCCGGTGGTAAGTCCGCGGTCAACGGGGCGACACCCGCACCCGCGCCCGTAAACGACTGCATCCCGTTCTCGCCCGCGACCCCACCGCGGGTGCGGGCGGCCGACTCCCGCCAAAAGGGCGCCTCCCACCGGGCAGCCGAGCCGATCGACCTGCTCGGGACGGCCGGTGGCGGGGTTCTCAAGCGCGTAGGCCCTTCGGTCGCCGGAACAGTTCTGCTGGTAGCCCTCCTGCTCCTCTGGAGGCGGCGCACCTGACGGCGCCCCGGTGACCGGTCGCCGGTGCCCGGCACGTCCCGCAACGGTGGAGCGAGAGTTCAGACCGCATCGACGAGGGAGAGTTCCACATGCCAGTGACTGTCTTTAAGGATGCGCCGTCCGACGAGGTGGCGCCGGGTGTGACGCGTTCGCGGCTGGAGCCGGGCGGCAAGGACGGCCCGGGCGGCATCGTGCGGGACTCGGATCAGCCCGGGGGCTGCACGTGGACCCAGATGTGGTTCTTAGGGCGACCCGAGGACTCCTGGCGCATGATGCTGCCCGACATTCGGATGGCGCCGAACCAGCTCTGGCCGCTGCACTGGCACGACTGCTGGACCGCGGTGGTGGTGCTGGACGGCAGCGTCCTGATGGGGGACTGGTGGATGAAGCGGGGCGACGTGCTCATCGCCGCGCCGGGCGTCGAGTACGGGCTCCTGCTGAACGGTCCCAAGGGCTGCGAGCTGCTCGAGATCTTCGCCCGTGACATCCTCTCGCCCGGCGGCTACGGCGAGGAGTACCGCGACCATCCCACCCTCGCGTATCTCAAGGGTCTCGAGGCGATCGACTTCGTCCCGCGGCCGCCGGCCCGGGTGGAGAACGGGAGCCGGCAGGTCGTTCCGGTCGACGCAACGCCTGGTCTGCAGAAGGGTCACCTCGACGGCAATGCCTGGTGGGACCTGGGCGACCCGGGTGATCCCGAGCGGGGGATCGTCTTCGACCGGAAGCTGGCGGCGGGCGCGACGCTCCCATCCGGGTCCGTCGACGACTGGCGCGGCACGCTCGTCCTCGACGGCTCGATGACCGTCGGCGACACGGAGTTCGTCAAGGGCGACGTCCTGCTCGTCGAGCCTGCCGCGAAGGTGCCCGAGATCACCGGCGGCGCCGGCGGTGTCCATCTCCTGGAGCTGGCGCGCACCGCCGCGGCGCTGACGCGTTGAGTTCCTCCAAGGGCTGGATTTTCCAAGTGCAAGGAAGTGGTGATGTACGTGGGCCGAGTGGCAGTCGTGACAGGTGGCGCATCGGGGATGGGGGCGTCCATCTGCGAGCATCTTGCTCGGCGCGGGGACCGCGTGGCGGTGCTCGACGTGAACGGGGACGCGGCGCAGCAGATGGCCGAGAATCTGAGGGGACGTGGCGCACAGGCCATGTCGTGTGCCGTGGACGTCTCCGACCGTGCGGCGGTCGAGGAGACGCTGGCCCAGGTACGCGGCGAGCTCGGGCCGGTCGAGATCATGGTGACCTCGGCGGCGATCTCGCGGTGGGAGGCGTTCGGCGAGATTCCCCTTGACTCGTGGGACCGTGTCCTCGCGGTGAACCTCACCGGCACGTTCCACTGCCTGCAGGCGGCGATCCCCGACATGGTCGCGGCCGGCTGGGGCCGCATCGTCACGATCACGTCGTCGGCTGTCCAGATCATGACCTCCAATCATGCGCATTACGTCGCGTCGAAGGGCGGCGTGGTCGCGCTGACGAGAGCGGTTTCCTCCGAGTACGCGCAGCTGGGGATCACGGCGAACACCATCGCGCCTCACATCATCGATACCCCGATGCTCCGCCAGGCCCGCGCGGAGCTCGGTGATCCGACGGGCGACGGAGGCGCCAGCCGCATTCCCGTCGGCCGGCTGGGCACCGGCGACGACATCGCCGCTGCCTGCCTGTACCTGTGCTCTGAGGAGGCCAGCTACATCACGGGGCAGCTGTTCGGTGTCAATGGCGGTGCCGTCGCGTGACGTCGGGTCGTCTGGGGCCGTCGGTTGCTTCCCGCATGATTCGAGAAACGTGAGAGGATCGCAAGCGATGGGGACATTCACCGAGCACGATGGTCTCTTCCTTAACCATGTCGAGCTGCTGCACCGGCCTGGAGATGGCCAGCTCGCGGTCACGTTGTTCGAGACGCTGGATTGCACCGTCGCAGACATCACAAGAGAGCTTGGGTCGAGTTCGGCGTACCTGGGTGTCTTCCGGGGAGCGAGCCAACATGATTCGCTCAACAACGTCCTGTACGTCTCCGAGATCCGCGAACCTCAACACCAGCTCGAAGACGTCCTCGGGCGCCGGATGCAGGACGACGACGAGCTCCGCGCCGCACTCGAGCAGTACGACCTGGCGCGGACGAAACCTGGCCATGTCATGCATTTCGGGTTGCGGTACCCGGGCTTCGAGGAGCTCGAGACGGTGATCCACCGCCTCGAGCACGAGCTTCCCGCCGAACTCGCCGGTCGCGTGACCGTCTACCCGCCCTTTCCGATCGAGCTTCGAGCGCTCGCCACCGAGGTCCTCCAGGTTTTCGTCTACACCGATGTCGTCGGTCTGGGTTTCTTCCCGTTCGGGCAGCTCATTGAACTCCAGGCGCAACGCCCACTGCGGGAGTAGCGCTCGCTGCTCTCCCTACCTACACCAAAATACGGCGCGAGGGGCCGTACGGCCGATCGCCAGCGAGGACGACGCGCTGCATTACCCGGGGGTGCCGTAGTCGGGCACGGCGTAGTGCTGGACGGCGAGGTTGTCCCAGATCGCCAGGTCGTTGGGGGCCCACCGGTATCGCATGGTGAAGTCGGGCGATTTCACGTGCTCGAACAGGAGCGCGAGCAGGTGGGCGCTTTCGGCGGGCTGCAGCTCCACGATGCGGGTGGTCCATGCCTCGTTGACGAACAGGGCTTTCCGTGCAGCGCCTGCCGTATGGCCCGCACCGTGTCCGGGCCGAGCGGCTCGCGGAGATCGACACCGCTGATGGTCGCTCCCACCACCGGCGTCACCGGCTGTACGTCCGGAGCCGTCGTTGTCGCCATCTCGTCTTCCTCCCTGGCGTGGTGTGTGCGGACCTGACGCGCCGCTGCCCAGGCGGCGATGAGACGACGGGCCGGTGGGGAGTTTTCGCCGCACCGTCGTGACCTTTCGCGGCGGCTGGGTGACGTCTGGAGCGTCCTCGGGAAGTCGGGACGGAACGAGGCCAGGCGTGAGGAAGCGACCGGACGTCGTCCCAGGTGTATACAACTGCTGGGGCAATGTTGTATACAAGTCTCATGCCGAAGACCGGATGGGGCGACACCGAAGACGGGAGGACGAGCCCGTGCCGGATCAGCTCAGGTACGACCTGCTGGCGGGCGTGAAGGTGGTCGAGGTGGCGGCGTGGCTGTTCGCGCCGTCGTGTGGGGCGATCCTCGCTGACTGGGGCGCTGACGTCATCAAGATCGAGCCGACGCGGAACGGCGGTGATCCTTATCGGGGGTTCTTCCACACCGGCCCGGTGAACCCGACGATCGAGCTGGCCAACCGGGGCAAGCGCAGCGCGGCCGTCGATCTGTCGACGCCCGCTGGCCACGAGGTGCTGTTACGCCTGGTCGCGGACGCCGACGTGTTCATCACCAACCTGCTGCCCGATCCGCGGGGGCGGCTCGGCGTCGAGATCGCCGACATCCGGGCGGCCAATCCCTCGATCATCTACGTGCGGGCCAGCGGCTACGGGCCTCGTGGCCCGGATGCCGAGACCCCCGGCTTCGACGCCGCGGTCGCGTGGGCCCGCGTCGGCATCGCCCAGTTCCTCACCCCGCCGGACGCCCGCCAACCGACCCATCCGCCGGGCGGCATCGGCGACTGCGTCGGGGGGCTCGGCGGTGCCGGCGCCGTCGCCGCCGCCCTGTTCAAGCGGGCGAGCACGGGCGTCCCGTCGGAGGTCGACATCTCGCTGCTCGCCGGCGGCATGTGGATGAACGCCACCGTCCTGATGACGGAGGCCAACGCCGGGCCGGAGGGCCCGCTGATGCAACGGGCCGACCGTCGGACGGTCCGCAATCCGCTGTCGAACAGTTATCAGACGAAGGACGGCCGCTGGCTGTCGATGGTCGTCATCCAGCCAGACCCGCACTGGCGCGGCTTCTGCGACCATATCGGCCGGCCGGAGTTGGCCGACGACCCGCGCTTCGTGGACTTCAACGCCCGGATGACGCACAACGCCGAACTTATCGGCCTGCTTGACGAGGTGTTCGCGTCCCGCACCGTGAACGAGTGGCGCGAAGCGCTGGCCACGTTCACCGGGGTGTGGGACGTGCTTCAGACACCCGCCGAGGTCGTGCACGATCCGCAGGTGCTGGCCAACGGCTACCTCGTCCCGGGGGAGGATCCCGGGCCGCCGCTGTCGGTCGTGGCATCGCCGGCGCAGTTCGACGGGCAGCCGCTCACCGCGATGCGGCGGGCGCCCGAGCACGGTCAGCACACGGAGGAGGTCCTCCTGGCGTGTGGCTACTCGTGGGACGACATCACCGCTCTCAAGGAGCAGGGTGCCGTCATCTGAGAAGGGAACGCACATGGATTACAAGGTCATCTCGGCGGACAACCACATCATCGAGGCGCCGCACACGTTCACCACCTACCTGCCCAAGGAGTACCGGGACCGGGCGCCGCGCATCCTGCGCGGCGCGGACGGTGGTGACGGCTGGAGCTTCGACGGCAAGCCGCCGGGCAAGACGTTCGGGCTGAACGCCGTAGCCGGCCGCCCGTTCGAGGACTACAAGGCCAGCGGCCTGACCGTCGATGAGATCCTCCCGGGCAACTACGACGGCGCCGCCCACCTGAAGGACATGGATGCCGACGGTGTGGATGCCGCCACCATCTACCCGATGGCCTCTCTCACGTCGTACACGCTCGACGATCGACCCTTCGCCCTCGCCATCCTGCGGGCCTACAACGACTGGCTGCTCGACGAGTTCTGCGCCGTCAACCCGCGGCGGCTCATCGGTCTGCCGCTCCTGCCGGTCGACGACGGCATGGACGTCCTGCTCGCCGAACTCGAGCGGGTGGCTGCCAAGGGCGCCAAGGGCGCCTTCCTCCCCTACTGGAGCGAGCGCCCGTACTACGACAGCTACTACGAGCCGCTCTGGACGGCGGCCGAGCAGGCACCGGTGACGCTGTGCATCCACCGCACCATGGGCGGGAAGGAACCGGCGGGGCAGGCCACCCCGAGGCCGGAGGCCGCCGCGGGTGTCAACCTCGCCGGTATCGTCCAGCGGTTCTTCACCGGCGTCGCGCCGTTCTCCCAGCTGACCTTCACCGGTGTGTTCGAACGGCACCCCGGCCTGAAGTTCGTCGACGCCGAGGTCAACTTCGGGTGGCTGCGGTTCTGGGCCCTGATGATGGACCAGGAGTTCGAGCGCCAGAAGCACTGGGCCAACCCGCCGCTGCACACCCCGCCCCACGAGTTCATCGGCAAGAACCTTTTCGTCAGTGTGCTCGACGACTTCGTCGGCTTCGAAGACGCCAAGCGCGACCCGCTCGTGGCGTCGGCCGCCATGTTCTCCATCGACTACCCGCACAGCGGGACGCTGTTCCCGAAGACCCAGCAGTACATCGCCGAGCTGACCCCAGGCCTCGACGACGACCGCAAGCACGCCATCCTCGCGGGGAACGCCGTGCGGGTGTTCAACCTCGCGTGATCGACCCGAACCTCGACCATGTCGGCCTCGTGGTGCCGGAGCTCGAGCCGGCGATGGCGGCGCTGTCCGCCCAGCTCGGCCTGGAGTGGATGGGGATCTTCGAGCCCACGCTGGTGATGCGCGACGACGAGCACGGCACCCGCGACGTCCAGCTCAGGATTGCCGTCACGGCGCAGTACCCGCGCCTGGAATTGATCCAGACGATTCCGGACTCACCGTGGGCGCTTGTCGAGAGCGGCATGCTCCTGCACCACCTCGCCTACTACACGGGCGACCTGGCGGCGGACAGCGGCCGGCTGGCCGGGCCGTGCCCGATCGAGATCCATGGTGTCGGCGCGGACGGGAAGACCCCGAAAAGGTTCACCTACCATCTGCACAACGGGCTGCGGTTCGAACTCCTTGATCAACATTCCGGTAGGGCAGAATAAGGGCGGTGACACAGCCGACGCCGACCCAGGGTTCGCCCGCTCGCGGCAACGTGCAGGCACTCGTCGATACCATCCGTGGACGGATCATCCGCGGCCAGTTCGCGCCCGGCCAGCGTCTTAAGGAGGAGTGGCTCGCCGCCGAGTTCGGCGTGTCGCGGATCCCGATGCGGGAGGCGCTGCGGGCGCTGGCGTCCGAGGGATTCGTCCGGTCCGAACGCTATGGCGGCACCTTCGTCGCCACCCTGGACGCCGAGGCCGCCCATGACCTGCTCGATGTGCGGGCGGTCCTGGAGCCGCTGGCCGCGGCGCAGGCGGCGATGCGGTGCACCCCCGAGCACCTCGAGACGTTCCGCCGGCTCCTCGACGAGGGTGACCGGGCGTTCCGGGAGCGGCGGCCCGAGGACACCCGCACCGTGAAGGGGCAGCTCTACGAGCATCTGGCAGTGGCGTCCGGGAACAGCACGCTGATCGCACTGATGCGTGTCGTGCGCTTCAAGATTGAATGGGCCACCTCAATCGAGCTCATCGAGCAGATTCCGGAGGAGACGCGGAACCTCCGGGCGAAGCTCGTTCGCGAAATGGTCGATGCGATGGCTGACCGCGATCCCGCTCGGGCGGCGACGGCGGTGGCGGCCATCATCGACGCGACCTATGCCTCCCAAGGCTGGCGGCGTGTCGTCGACGTGCGGTTCGAAGCCGCCAGCAAGTCCCCATAGCTAATCGCGCGGAGGAGGTCACGAGCCTTGTCACGGTTCTTATGCATAGGCGCACGTGAAGATCGGAGCTCACCCGTTCCGGTCCCCGGCCCCGGCTGCGGACTCGCGGAGCGACGCGGAAGGTCGGCGCCGGCGTTCGGTGGCGCGGCGGTACCTGAGCCGGTGTCGTACCGATGAGATTCGTCGGCGAGCGGGTGGCGAGAGTCGAGGACCCGCGGTTGTTGACGGGCCGCGGAAAGTTCGTCGACGACGTGACGTTGCCGCGCATGCTCCATGTCGCTTTCGTGCGCAGCCCCATGGCCCACGCTCGGATCAACAGCATCGACACCTCGGCGGCGCGAGCGGTGCCCGGCGTCGTGGCGGTGTTCACCGGCGCCGACCTGGCAGCCGGCTGCAATCCCCTCACGGGATTGCGCAATGGACCGAAATGGCCGACGTTCCGTGCTTTGCCCACGGACAAGGCGAGGTTCGTCGGCGATCCGCTCGTGATGGTCGTGGCCGACAGCCGGTACATAGCCGAGGACGCGTGCGAGCTGGTCGACATCGACTACGAGCCGCTTCCGGCGGTGACCGGTTACGAGACCGCCCTCGACCCCGCATCACCGGCCATCTTCGACGAACTCGGCGACAACATCGTGGCGACGAGCCCACCCGTCACCCTGGGTGACATCGATGCCGCCTTCGCCGAGGCCGACCAGGTGGTGCGGGCGACCTTGCGCCAACACCGTGTCGCCAACGTCCCCCTGGAAACGAGGGGCGGGATCGCCGACTACGACCCGGCCTCGGGGGAGCTGACCTTCATCGCATCGACCCAGACCCCGCACGGCCTGCGTCAGGCACTGGCCCAGGCTCTCGACCATCCCTTGGAACGGCTGCGGGTGCTTGCGGGTGACGTGGGTGGTGGCTTCGGCCTCAAGGGTGTGGTGGGGCGCGAGGACTTCTGCATCGCGCTGGCCAGTAAGCGGCTCGGCCGTCCGGTCAAATGGGTGGAGGACCGCAACGAGCACCTTCTCGCGTCCGGCCACGCCCGAGAAGAGAAGATCGACGCGGAACTCGCGCTGAAGGCCGACGGCACGCTGCTCGGGTTGAAGGTGAAGCTCGTCCTGGATGGCGGCGCCTACCCGGCGGTGCCGTTCAGCTGCACGATCTACCCTGAGATGATCTGTACGTCGCTGCCCGGCCCGTACCACATCAAAGCCTACAAATATGAAAGCGCCGTCGTCGCCAGCAACAAGGCTACGTACGTCGCCTACCGGGGCCCGTGGGAGATGGAGGTGTGGACGCGGGAACGGCTGCTTGACATCGCGGCCCACGAGCTGGGGCTCGACCCCGCCGACATCCGGCGCCGGAACCTGGTGGCCGGCGAGCCCGGCGACCAGATCATCACAGGCCGCGGCCTCGAGGGCATCACCTCGCGCCGCTCCCTCGAGCAGGCCCTGGACCTCGTCGATTACGACGGGTTCCGCAAGGAGCAGGTAGCCGCCCGTGCCGCGGGCCGCTACCTCGGCATCGGGTTCGCCATCTTCATGGAAGCAGCGCCCGGGCCGCCGGAGCTGCGCGGCAAAGGTGCGCCCTTCGGCGGCGAACAGGCGAAGGCGGCGCTCCAGGCCGACGGTCATCTCCTCGTGACCACCGGTCAGGCCCCGCACGGCCAGGGCCACGAGACGACGCTCGCCCAGGTCGCGGCCGACCAGATGGGTATTCCGCTCGACCACGTGCGGGTGGTCCACGGCGACACCCGTCAGACCCCGTTCAACCTCATCGGCACCGGCGGCAGCCGGGCCGGCACGTGGGCGACGGGTGCCGTGATCGTGACGACCAGGCGGCTGAAGGAAAAGGTGCTGGACATCGCGGCCCACCGGCTGCAGATCGATCCTGGCGACCTCGACATCGTCGACGGGATGGTGACACCGAAGGGGGCGCCGGACAAGGCGATCCCGCTGGCCGACGTGGCGAAGCTGGCGATGATGGCGCCCATGTTCCTCCCGCCGGGCACCGACGTGTCCTTGACGGCGCAGGAGCGCTTCGACGGGTCCGCCGTCACCAGCAGCGGTTGGTCGGGCGGCGCGCATGTCTGCACCGTCGAGGTAGACATCGCCACGGGGCAGGTCCGGATACTTCGTTACGTCGTTGTCGAGGACTGCGGACGGGTGGTCAACCCCGCGATCGTCGAGGGTCAGATCTGCGGCGGTATCGCGCAGGGCATCGGCGAGGTGCTGTACGAGAACGCCGCCTACGACGCCGACGGCAACTTCCTCGCCGCCACGTTCATGGACTACCTGCTCCCGACCGCTGCCGAGATCCCGCACATCGAGATCGAACACATCGATTCCGCAGGCCTCGGCGACTTCGACTTCCACGGTGTCGGCGAAGGCGGGGCGCTGGCAGCCCCGGCGACGCTGACCAACGCCGTGGCGGACGCTCTGCTGCCCTTCGGAGCTCGGGTGGTCGACCAGTACCTTCCCCCAGCGAAGATCCTCGAGCTGGCGGGCGTGATCTCTGCCTGACACTCGTCCACCAGTTGCCCGAAACAGTCCGCAGTCATAGCGGAAGGTGGCCTTCGTGAGCCTCCGTACCACGTCCCCGGCACTGTCCTACCGTTGTGCGCCCTGGACGCACGCGCAGGGCGTCGACCCGGTCGGGTCCGCGCTGACCTGCGACACGCTCGTGCTCATCGAGGTGTCACCGCCCTGGCCCAGGGACGTCGGCGAGATACCGGCCTTCGCCGACCTCCAGCGGCGTAACCTTCGCCGAACCAGGGTGCTGGCGGTCAGACCCCCTGCGGACGACCTCAACGACCCGATCGGGAAGGCTGGCGTCCCGCTGGGCTCCGCGGTCGCCAGCGATCAGCCGGGACCGAGCGTCGGGCGCGGCGTGCGGGTGACGATCTGGCGCCGGGTGGACTCGGGCCGTTTCGTGGGTACCGACCACCTCGTGCCCTCCGAAGGCATCGCCGACGAGGTCGCCCGGCTGCTCGAGGCGCCGCAGGCGGACCCGACGAGCCGGATCGCACCCGCCGAGGTGCTGCTGTGTGGGCACGGCGCGCGGGACCGCTGCTGCGCGCGGCTGGGGACTCGCCTGGCGCTGGACGTGGCCGCGGCCTGGCCGGGTGTGCGTGTCCGCCGGTGCAGCCACACCGGCGGACACCGCTTCGCGCCGACCGGGTTCACACTGCCGGACGGGCGGGCCTGGGGGTTCCTCGACGCCGAGACCCTCGACGCGATCGTGCGCCGGTCCGGGCCGCCGCCGCTGCGGGGCCACTACCGCGGTGACACCGCGCTGGACACCTGGGGCCAGGTGGCCGAACGGGAGCTGTTCGAGCGGTTCGGCTGGGCCTGGCTGGACCACCAGCTCACCTCCGCACGCACCGAGATCGCCGCCGGGGGACGGTCGGCCACCGTGCAGCTGGCCTGGGGTGGACCGACCGGACCCGCGGCAGCGACCGCGAGGATCGACGTCATCCGCGACGTTCCCGTCCTCGTCTGCGGCGAGCCTCCCGAGCGGGCCGAGAAGACGGCACCGGAACTGGCACTACGCTCCATCAACCTCGCCGGCAGAGGCTGATCATGCCTTGGTCCAGTACAGCCGCATCGGATTGTGGGCCGGGAGCTTCTGCTGTCCTGCCGGCCGGGACTGCCGGTCACCGGTGGCGGGAACGTGTTCCTACTGTGGTCCGGCCCCGTCCTCGTGGGCCATCCAGTGGACGAAGCGGTGCAGCGGGTACATGGCGTCGTGCGGGTTGCCGATCGTGCTCGGCCCCGCCTCGCCCAGCCGGACGATGCGCTGCGCGCCGCCACTGGCCAGCCGGTCGCGGTAGTCGGCCATCCGTGCGAAGGGATAGAAGCCGACCGTCTGGGTTGCCACGTTGACGTACCTCATCGCCTCGTCGAGCGAGTCCACCCGGACCACGTTCGCGGTCTTGTTGATCGGGTGGAAGTCCACGGGCTCGTCCGAACGGATCACCAGCCCCCGGCCGTCGGTCTTCCCCCAGACGCCGAACTCGTCGTCGAGCATCGTCAGCACGTCGATCTGCTCGCGCAGGTCGGCGTCGAGCGGACGGGCGTCACCCGAGGCGGCCGCCTTCTCGACGATGCGCGCGTGGAGCCGCTCGCTGAAGCGGTCCGCGTCGGCCTGGTCCGCCTCGACGAAGACGAAACGGCTGGCGACGCAGGCCTCCTGGTTGAGGATCATGACGTCGCCGGCGGCGAGCTCGGTGGCGACGTCGAGCGCCTCCTCGGAGGCGAAGGCCTCCCTGCCGACCATCGAGACCGACGTCTTGGGGTCGAACGAGACAAGCTGGAAGCCCGGCCCGAGGTACTTGATCACGTTGTTGATCGCGTCGCCGCCGCCCCAGGCCACGATCTTGTCGAAGTACTGCGGGCGATAGAGCACCTGCTCCACCGCGTCGTCGCCGCCGCGCCAGTAGACCGCCGACATCGATCTCACGATGGGGTGGCCGGGGTCGATGTCCGCCATCGTCCGCAGGACCGCCACCGTGGTGAAGGGGTCGCTGGAGGACATCTTGAACAGGTTGACGGCCTTCACCAACGCGCCCTGGGCGATGGACTTCACCGCGACGCCCGGCGAGTTGCCCGGCAACACGTGGATCAGTCGGGGCGCGAAGGCGCGGATGTAGCTCTTCCGGCCGGTGAAGTCCTGCTTGGGCACCCATTCGTCCAGGGCCCTGGGGTCGGGGAAGTTCTGCTCCACCACAGTCTCGAGCAGGCGCTTGTCGAGATAGGCGGCGGCGCCCTTGACCTGCCCCTCCAGCACCGCACGGGGCAGCACGTGGGTGCCGGCCATGCGATCGATGCAGTCCTGCATGAAGGTGTTCCGGGGATCGCGGATCCGCTCGCCCGTCTCGACGAGGAAATCGATGATCTCCTTGAGCGGGACGTTCAGCAGCGGCGGCACCTCGGTGCGCGGGTGCACCGCCTTGTCCATGGCGATCCGCGGCGTGGCGAAGGTGACGCCCAGGTCGCGCGAGCGGTGCGTGACGTCCCGGCCCTCGGAAAGCTCGCCGCGAAGGAAGAACGGCGCGGAGACGATCGCGTCGGCGGACTGGGGCCGAATGTCGGTGACGCTCATGAAAGGCCTCGCACGTACGCGTCGACGGTACCGGCACAGCCGATCTTGTCATCGCCGCCCTTGAGGTCGGCGTAACGGGTGATGTTGTTCCGCACCGAGGGCCCCTTCTGGCCGCACGCGCAGGGGCTCAGATCGAGCGAGATCTTGTCGCCGGTGATGATCCCGCCCCAGCGTCCGTCGAGCGAGAGGTCGAAGAAGGCGGCCCGGCCCTCGACCTCGCCGCTCTCGTGCGGCAGCAGCGTTTCGCCCGCCTCGTCGAGGATGAACGGAACGATCCACGGCGGCACGTGGTAGCGGTTGCCCTTCTGGCACTTGGGCATGCCGGAGTTGAGTTCCTGCATCGAGTAGTTCTGGAAATCCCGGCTGGCCGGGATGTTGAACGTCTCGTGGACGAACTCCTGGTAGTCCGGCGGCAGCTGCGCGCGCTTGAGCCCGCCGCCGACGTAGAGGCAGTTGTCGGGGTGGAAGTCCTTCGCCGAATAGCCCATGTCGCGCACGATCCTGGCCGCCTGGTACAGCGAGTTCCACATGCCGGCGATGTAGAGCTTCTCGTCGCGGTATCGGATGAGCGCCTCGGCGCCGGTGATCATCGCCTTGTCGAGGGCTTCCTGCCGCTCCCTGGAGGTCCGCTCGAAGTCGGCCAGCTCGCCGGGCAGCGCGGTGCCGTCGGCGATCTTCTTGCGGAGCACGACCATCCTGGTCAGCGACCCGACCGTGATCGGCGGGATCGGCAGGCTGAAACGCTCCCTGGCGGGATCGCTGAACGCCGCCTGCTGCGCCTCCGCGATGACCATGTTCTTCGGCACGGCGGCGGTCGCCCCCACGCCGATCATCCGTCGGTCCCGCGCCGGCTTCACTCCCGAGCCCCAGGAGAACACGTTGACCGTGTCGACGCGCGACCAGGTCATGTCCTGCTCCGACGCGAGCAGCATCGCCGACTTGCCCGTCGTGCCGCTGGAGCAGGAGACGTAGTGGCCCTTGGCCTGCAGACGTCCGATCCAGTCGTCGATGTCGGTGATGTCGGAGGTCTCGATCGGGCTGATCGGGTAGGGCGAGACGGTGCCCAGCCACTTGCCGAGCCGGTCCCACTTCTCCTCGATCAGGAAGCTCTCCGGGTAGCTCTTGTAGACGCTGTGCGGGAAGAGCAGCGCGACCATGTCCTCGCGGCTGCGGATCTCGGTGGTGCCGGCCTCGCGGGCCCGGTGCGCGAGCAGCCTGATGCGCTCCCTGCGCTCCTGGAACCGCTCGTTCAGAGCGGCTAACTGCGTCTCGCGCAGCTCGGCGGGAGAGTGATCGAACCGATCCTCGGCATCGACCAGCCGGGTCAGTGTCTCGATGGCTGAGCTCACAGGGCATCCTTACTGTTCGTGTTGGTGGCCGGGTCCGGCGAACGGCACCTGATGCGTATCATTAATCGAACCTGGCGGCGGCGCAAGAGGGAAGTCGAGCGAGGCGACATGCAGAACGGAGTCGCACCCACCCGGCGCGGGGCGGGGCGCCCCACCCGCGAGCAGGCCGAGGCGCGCCACGAGGAGCTCCTCGACACCGCGCTCGACCTGTTCCTGGAGCGAGGCTTCGAGCTGGCGACGATCGAGATGATCGCCGCCCGGGTCAACATGACCAAGCGCACGGTCTACGCCCGCTACCCCGACAAGGCCGCGCTGTTCCGCGCGGCGGTCCAGCGCGCCATCGAGCGCCAGATCGTGCCCCAGGCCGTGCTCGAGGGCCTGGACAACGGCGACCTGGCCGAAACGCTCGAGGGGATCGCCCGACTACGGATCACTCAGGTGGCGACACCCAACGGCCTGCGCCTGCAGCGGATCATCAACACCGAGAGCTACCGCTTCCCCGAGATCTTCACCATCAGCTTCGAGCAGAGCGGCAGGCCGGTGATCGAGTTCGTCGCCGGCGTGCTCGAGCGTGCGGTCGCCGACGGCACGATCGCGCCCACCAATCCCAGACTCGCCGCATCCGTCTTCATGAGCATGCTGGTCAGCGGTCCGGTGAGGACGATCGTGAGTGGCCACATGCCGACACAGAACGAACTGGACGAGAGGATCCAGTTCTCCGTTCGCCTGCTGCTCGACGGCCTCCGGCCACGCTGAGGACGACGAGGCGGTGGAGGTCTTCCATGACTCCACCGCCTTCTCCGGGGTGAAGTCCTAACGCTGGTAGCCGGTCCGCAGGTCGTCGACGATCCGTGGGCGGTCGAGCGTGGAGGGCTCGAGGGTGCGCGGAGGCCGGTCCGGCGGGAAGACCCCGGCGGCGGTGAGCACGGCCTGGTCGAGAAACCGGGCCGGGGTGGCCCGCTCGGAAAGCACGAGCGGCGCAGGTGTCCCCCCGGTGGTTGCCAGCACGAAGCCCCAGTCCCCGAAGCTCGGGACGTCGACGTGGTACGACGTGGTGGCCAGGCCCGCGGCCCTGACCGTGCTCACCGTGCGCCAGTAGGCACTCGGTGTCGCGTACGGGCTGCCGGCCTGCACGGTGAGCAGGCCTCCGGGCGCGAGGACCGCCCGCACCAGGCCGTAGAACTCCTGCGAGTAGAGCCGGCCGAGCGCGGGTGTGTCCGGATCGGGCATGTCCACGACGACGGCGTCGAACGGCTCCGGCGGTGGGTCGCGCAGCCAGCGGAAGGCGTCGGCCACCACCACACGCACCCGCGGGTCGTTGAGCGCGGCACGGTTGAGTCGGGCGAAGGTCGTCCGGGCGAGTTCGATCATCCGCGGGTCCAGCTCCACCTGCACCACCTGCCGGACCGTGGGGTGGCGCAGCAGCTCGCGCGCGGCCAACCCGTCGCCGCCGCCGAGGACCAGGACACGGGCGGGATCACGGGCGAGTGCGGGGGCGACGAGCGCCTCGGTGTACCGGTGTTCGTCGGCGCTGGAGAACTGCAGGTCGCCGTCCAGGTAGAGGCGCAGGTCGCCGCCTCGGCGGGTCACGACGATCTCCTGGTACGCGGACCGGGTGGCGACCACGATCGGGTCCGCGTACAGCCGCTGGCGGGCGTCGGTCTCGATGTCACGTGCGCGGAGCAGCAGCGTGCCGAGCAGGGTGGCGGCGGCCAGGAGCGCGCCGAGCGCGGTGACGAGGGCACGTCTGGTCAGCCACCGCCGCAGCAGCAACGTGGCGACCACGGTCGCGGCTGTCAGGTTGACCAGCCCCGTCAGCGCGGCTCCGCGGATCATGCCGGCCGTGGGGAGCAGGACGAACGGCCAGACCAGCCCGCCGACGAGGGCGCCGGCGTAGTCGGCTGCGTTGAGGTCGGCGAGCAGCCGGCCGCTGGCCCGGGCGTCCACGTCGGTCCGGCCGGTCTGCAGGAGCGTGACAAGCAGCGGCAGCTCGGCGCCTACCAGCGTGCCGAGCAGCGCGGTGCCGAGGACGAGCACCGGTCCGCTCGTCGCGTAGAAGCTGAAGGTGACGTAGAGAGTGACGGCGCTGAGCCCGCCGAGGATTCCGAGCAGGGTCTCGACGGCGACGAAGGCGGCGGCCGCGTGCCCGAGGAAGGGCTTGACCAGCAGCGCCCCGGCGCCGAGGGCGGCGACGAATCCGGCGACGATCAGTGAGGTCTGGGTGATGCCGCCGCCGGCGAGGCTGGTCGACAGGGTGAGCAGGACCAGCTCGTACACCAGGCCGCAGGCGGCGCAGACCGCGACCGCGGCGAGCAGGAGCGGGCGGGTACGGGCGGGCAGCGGGCTGTCCGCCGATGTGGCCCTGGGGGTGTCCGTCGCCACGGCTGATGGCGTCAGGAAGCTGATGGCGTCAGGACAGCGCGGCCGCGTTGACCGCGCCGATCGCGAGCAGGCTGGTGGCGACCGCCCACGCCGCCGGGCTGAGTGTCGGCTCGTCGACGATCGCGCGCAGGTGCCCGGGCACGACGGCGTCGAGCACGCGGAGCGCGAGCGCCTGCAGCGCGACCCCGACGAGGCCGTAGACCGCCGAGTCGACAAGGCCCTGAGCCAGCGAGTCCGAGCTGGTCAGGACGGCCGTGACGACGATGACCGTCAGCGACAGGTGGTTGCCCGCGAGCAGGACGGCGGCGTTCGGCCGGCGGTCGACGTAGACCTGCCGGCGCAGGTTGCCGGGCGTGAGCAGGTCGAGGACCAGAAAACCCAGCGCGAGGACACCGACGCCGACCAGGAAGTAGAGCAGGGTGGCGGCGATGCCCTCGCCGAGGTCGCCGGCGTCCAGGCTGCCGAAGGTCACGAGGCTCTCCCGGTGGTGTGCGGGGGGACGGGGGGACGGTGCTGCGTGGCCGGGCCCCGGCGGCCCCGGCCCGGATCACTTCCCATCGCCGGGACCACCGTCCTTCCCGGCCGGCGAGCCGGGGGTGAACCCGCTGCCGAGGCGCGCGTACTGGCCATGGCTGAACCCGTCGTCGAGATCCTCTACCCGCACAGTGCTGCCGGCCCCGGCGGCCGCCGCGCTGACGATCACGATGTCGTCCGCGAAGCGGAGGTACTGGCTGCCTCCGTCGCTGGCCCGGGCGGCCGGCGCGACCCCGCCGGCGATGGCCGCGGCGGTCCGGTCGACCGGCTCGGTCGACAGGTAGCTCTCGGTGTCGCCCCGGGTGTCGGTGTGACGGTAGCTGTCGGCGAGCCAGCCCCGGACGTTGCTGTCGCCACCGCAGGCGGGTAGCACCGCGACGGCGAGGGCGAGCGGGACAGCCAACGCGACGCGGGCGCTGCGGGCAACGCGGGCGCTGCGGGCAACGCGGGCGACGCGGGCGACGTGGGCGGTGGTCATCGCGGCTCCCAGCGGCTGTGGGTGGTCACGATCTCGTGCGTGCGGGAGCCCGGGTAGAGGTGCCAGGTGTGCCACTGCCAGCCGCGCGGCATCGGCGCGCCGGTCAGGGCGGTCACCGCCCGCTCGTCGCCGGGGAAGGCGGCGCACAACCAGTCGGATCTCCCGGCCGCCCGGGTCCGCAGACTCGCCGCGAGCGCGTCGAGTTCGCGGCGATCGACGGTGCGCACCTGCGCCCTCAGGGTGTAGCCGTCCTGCTCCGCCCGCGACGGCAGCGGGCAGCCACCGGCCGCGACGGCGTCACAGGAGACCTCCTCGGTCAGTCGACGTGTGCCCGAGGAGGCGCTCACCGCGTGCGAGGCGCCCAGGACGGCCAGGGTCAGCATGCCGTGCGGCGCGTGCAGGTCGACGCTGGCCAGCGACGCGGGGCTCGGCGCGCCGAGCAGCAGGCCGAGGGAGGCGGCGCGGACGTCGCGGGGCACGACCGCCAGCTCGAGGGCGGTCATCGGACCGGGACCGCGCCGCGGCGGACCGGCACACAGGGGACCTCGGGCACCTGGGTCCTCTCCGGCGGGGAATGCTCGGCGAGAACATACCGGACTTATTGCTGCGACGGAACTTGTGCGTGTCCGCGTCGACCTACGGCGGTGACCCCAGCGGAGGCTCGAACGGGTGCGGTGTCCGGAGTCCTCGACGCGCGCGAAAGCAGCGCCGTTGAATTCCGGCGACGAGGAGACGGGATTCGTCCTCGGAGACGACGCGACCCTGGATGACCCGACGCGGGCGCCATGCCGCACCAGGTCCGGCCGGTTCGCCGGATTCCCGTCCGATGGTCTGGGCTGGCAGACTTGCCGGTGATGGATCGTGGGGGCAGCGAGTTCGGTGGCGCGCGGGTGCGGCGGATCGGGCTCGGTGACGCCGAGGTTCTGCGGGCGGTGCGGCTGGCGGCCCTGGCCGACGCGCCGGGGGCGTTCTGGCGTACCTATGCCGACGAAGCGACCCGGCCGGGAGCGGACTGGGTGGAGCGAGCCCGGGTGGGCGCGTCCGGAGACGCGGACGTGACGTTCCTGGCCGAGCGGGATGGCGCGGTGGTCGGTTCGGTGTCGGCGCACACCCCGTCGGCGGCGCGGGACCTGCGGGAGCTGGCGGCGATGTGGGTGGCGCCGGTGGCCCGAGGCTCGGGCACGGCGGACGCTTTGTTGCTGGCGGTGCTGGACTGGGCCCGGGCGGCTGGCGCGGCCGGGGCCCGGCTGTGGGTGGTGCCGTCGAACGGGCCGGCCCGGCGGGTGTATGAGCGGCACGGGTTCGTGGTGGTCGGTGACCTGGAGCCGGTTACGGATGATCCGTCGGTGAAGGTGTACGTGCCGATGGTGCTGACGTTGGACGCGGCTGCCGCCGCGGATGCGGGTTACCGGGCGCGCGCCGCCTCGCCCTGGTCGGCGCCGACATCGGGTGAGGACTGAGCGGGTGGCGGGAAAGTCCATGCCGGACAAGGGCGTCGAAGGCGAGCGGGGACGTCGTCTACTCCGGCTGTAGTACGGCGGACAGCGTGTACCGCGCCATACGTAGCCGGTATTGCCTGCGGGGGGAGGACGACGGGCAGGGCTTGTTCGGACACGCTTGTGCGGGGAAGTCAGATCTGCGGGCACGGTCGTCCACCAGACAGAACGACCACCGGCTCCGGCTCGTATGAAGGGATCTGTAGAGACTGTGCGCGAATTCGAGGCGATGGACTTCTTCCGCGACGAGACCCTCGTCGCGGACCCGTACCCTTACCTCGACGCCCTGCGGCGGAAATGCCCCGTACAACGGGAACGCCACCACGACGTGGTGATGGTGACCGGCTACGAGGAGGCGGTGGAGGTCTTCCACGACTCCGAGGCGTTCTCGTCCTGCATCTCGGTGACGGGTCCGTTCCCCGGCTTCCCGGTCCCGCTCGACGGTGACGACGTCTCCGCGCTGATCGAGCGGCATCGCCATGAGCTGCCGATGAACGACCAGCTCCCGACGATGGACCCGCCCACCCACACCGATCATCGCGCGCTGCTGATGCGGCTGATCACCCCTAAGCGCCTCAAGGAGAACGAGGCGCTGATGTGGGACCTTGCCGACCGCATGCTCGACCCGTTCCTCACTCCTGGTGAGGGAGAGTTCATCAGCGGATTCGCCGGACCGTTCACACTGCTCGTCATCGCGGACCTTCTGGGCGTCCCCGAGGAGGACCAGGACGAGTTTCTCGACAAACTGCAGCGCCAGCCGGCACAGACCGGCGGCGTCGGCGGCACCGGAGCGGAGACCCTGGCCCACAGTCCGCTGGAGTTTCTCCACGGGAAGTTCACCGGCTACATCGAGGACCGTCGCCGCAGCCCCCGCGCCGACGTGCTGACCGGTCTGGCCGGCGCGACGTTCCCGGACGGATCGACACCCGAGGCCATCGACGTGGTGCGGGTGGCCGCGAACCTCTTCTCCGCCGGTCAGGAAACCACGGTGCGCCTGCTCGGTTCGGCGTTGAAGATCCTGGCTGAGCGGCCCGACCTCCAGCGGCGGCTTCGTGCCGAGCGGGAGCGCATCCCGGCCTTCATCGAGGAGACCCTGCGCTGGGAGAGCCCGGTCAAGGGCGACTTCCGGCTCTCCCGGGTGCCGGTCACGGTGGGTGGGGTGCAGTTGCCCGCCGGCACCACGGTGATGGTGGTCAACGGGGCGGCCAACCGCGACCCACGCCGCTTCGAGAACCCGGAGACGTTCGACGTCGCCCGTTCCAACGCCCGCCAGCATCTGGCTTTCGGGCGTGGGATCCACAGCTGCCCCGGCGCGCCGTTGGCACGGGCCGAGGCACGGGCGAGTCTTGAACGGCTGTTGGACCGCACCACCGACATCCGCGTCAACGAGCGGGTGCACGGCCCGGCCGGCAACCGCCGCTACGAGTACATGCCCACCTTCATCCTGCGTGGGCTGACCGCCCTGCACCTGGAGTTCGACCTCGCGCCGGCACCGCCACGTGACTGCCCGCCCGCCGGCTCACCTGTCGGATGGATCAAGGGCTGACGCTGCCTTCTGGCATGGTGCCGTACCCGGAGGGGCGCACGGTTCCCGCGGCCGAGACGTTCGTCCCCGGTGAGCCCCTGTTGTCGCACGAGCCGACCGCCATCGGCCCGTACGTCCTGTTGAGCCGGCTGGGCGTGGGTGGGATGGGCGCCGTCTACTACGCGCGCGACCAGCGGGGGCGGCCGGTCGCGGTCAAGGTGATCAGGCCGGATCGGGCCAGGGACCAGGAGTTCCGCCGCCGTTTCCGTCGGGAGGTCGAGGCGGCTCGCAGCGTCGCCTCGTTCTGCACCGCCGAGGTTCTCGACGCCGACCCGGACGCGTTCGCGCCGTACCTGGTGACGGAGTACATCGACGGCCTCCGGCTGGATCAGGCTGTCGCCGAGAGGGGTGCGCTCGACTCGTCCACCCTTACCGGGCTGGCGGTCGGGGTCGCGACGGCGTTGACCGCGATCCACCACGCCGGGCTTGTGCATCGGGATCTCAAGCCCGGCAACGTGATCCTGTCGCTGTCCGGTCCACGGGTCATCGACTTCGGTATCGCCCTGGCCCTGGACAGCACCGGCGGTAGGCCGACCGACTGGGGGTTCGGCTCGGCCGGGTGGATGGCACCCGAACAGATCAACGGCCAGCCGATCAGTGCGGCGGCTGACGTGTTCGCCTGGGGTGTCCTCGTCGCGTACGCGGGTACCGGACGGCATCCCTTCGGGGACGGCCACGATGTCGGTCTCGCCCACCGGATCACCACGGCCGAACCGGACCTGACCGGCCTTCCTCCGCAGGTGGAGGATCTCGTCCGCGATGCTCTGGGGAAAGAGCCGGCCAGCCGGCCTGATGCCCGGGGCCTGCTGCTGCGCCTGGTCGAGCGCCGGCCGGGGGAGCGGTCCGCCGATCCGGCTGTCCGACTGCTCGGGCTCACCGCGGAGCTCGCGCACTCCCCGGACGGGTCCGCACCTGCGCGGCGGCTGCGCTGGAGCCGTGGCCGCGCTCTGCTGACCGCCGGCCTGACGCTGGTACTGGCGGGTCTCACCGTGATCGGGTTGGCGGCGGCGAACCGTGATGACGGGACGTCGGCGCGACCGGCCGCGCCCACGGCCGGGCCGGGGGCATCCACGGCCAGGTCCGTGGAATCCCCGTCCGCGCCGGTCTCCGGCCCCAGTACCCCACCGAGTCCCGGCGGCTTCCGGGACGGGCCGCTGCTGTTCGCCGTGGACGGTGTCGAATGCGGGGTCGAGCAGCTCGGCCTCGGGTTCCTGGCCCGCCATCCGGACGGTCAGTTCTGCCTGGTCACCATGACGGTTCGTAACACCGGTGCATCCTCGGGCGCACTGGAGAACGCCTACCAGTACGCGTACGACAGCACCGGCGCCCGGCGCACCGCCGACTACCTGTCGCGTCTCTACCTGCCCGGCGAGACGATCTGGAATCCCGCCGGGCCGGGTGCCTCCATCCACGGCACGCTGGTTTTCGATATCCCGCGGGGCGCCGCGCTGCGGCGGCTGGAGCTCCATGACAGCCCGACCGGCAGCGGCGTTCTCATTCCGTTGTAGCCGGAACTCGCGCCCGTCCCGAACAGCACTTCTGTCGTCTTTTTTGATGTTGTGCGGCGCTGTCGACGTGCCCCGTGTAACCGGGGTTCGGCCATTCCAAAGGACAGGAGCCGTTCATGACAGTAACCGCGGTGCCGTCCCAGACGGAACCAGGACGGTCCAGATTCACCGCGCGGAATGCGCTGATCCTGATGGTGCTGATGTGGGCCGCACAGCTTCTGGGGCTGGTCGGCCTGCTTTCCGGCAATGTTCAGGCGGAGATCGCCGTACACTTTCACACCGCCAGGATCTCGTGGTTCACGCTGATCACGGGCCTGGTCGGCACCTTCGCCACGCCCTTCGCGATCAAGGCCGCGGCGATGTACGGCAAGAAGCGGGTCATGGTGGTCATCACCGTCCTCGGGCTGGTGGGAGACCTGATCGCCGCCCTTGCGACGAACTACTCCATGCTGCTGATCGGACGCGGCATCGCCGGGTGCTATGGCCCGATCGGGGCACTGGCCTACTCGATGGTCCGTGACGTCCTCCCGCGCCGGCTCATCGGTCCCGCCAGCGGCCTGCTGGGCGGCGGCGTCGGGCTGGTCGCGCTGGGGGGCCCGTTCCTGTCCGCGTGGCTCGTGGACGGTTCCGGCTTCCGTGGCGCGCTGTGGTTCATGGCCGCGGCCAGCGCGCTCAGCCTCGTGGCGCTCGTGGTCCTCGTACCCGAGAGTCCCGTGCGCGAGGAACGCACCCGCATCGACTGGCTGGGTGGGCTCCTGCTCGGCGGTGGCCTGACCGCGGTCGTCTACGGGATCGGTGAAGGCGCCGACTGGGGCTGGACCAGTGCTCGCACTCTTCTCTTCATCGGAGGCGGTCTGGCCGCCGTGGTGGGCTTCGTCTTCACCGAAAGCCGGGTCCCGCACCCGATGATCCCACTGCCCCTGCTGAGGCGACGGCCGGTCTGGACCATGCTGCTGACGACGTCCCTGGTCGGAGGCGCGGCGTACGCCGTCGGCACGGTGATGTTCCTGCTCGCCCTCATGCCGACCATTCCGGGTGTCTCCGACGGCCTGGGATTCTCCGCAACCAGGAATGCGCTGGTCGGCGCACCCAGCAGCGTACTGATCCTCACGGGTGCGGTCGCGGCCGGAATGCTGGCCCGTAGATTCGATGCCTGGTTCCTCCTGGCCGCCGGCGGCCTACTCGTCGCCGGTGGATATGGACTGATCTCCGTGTACCACCACACTGTGCCGCAGCTGATGCTCCTCGGTGCCGTGACCGCGGTGGGCATGGGCCTCGTGGTGGCCACAATTCCCATCCTGGTCATCCAGGCGGTGCACCCGGCCGAACAGGCACTGGCCAACGGTGCCCAGTCAATGGCGCAGGGGGTCACCCAGACCGTCCTCGGCCAGCTGGCGTTCGTCATCCTCGCCCGGGACAGCCAGGTCGTCCACGGAGTCCGGTTCTACCGGGACGCCGGGTACTCCAACGGTCTTCTGTTCACCGCCGGTGTCGCCGCGACCGGGACAGCACTGGCCCTGATACTGCCGAAACGCCGTGCGGCCCGGGAGCTCTGAAGGTCTGAGGGCCTGGGGGACGACTGCTTCGACCGCGGGGTGACGCGAGACCGGCCGGCATCGGGCCCTGGCCGGCACTGCGGGCCGGCGGTGACTACTACCGGCCCGCAGTGCCGCGGACCGGAGGATCCGGGCGCGGCTCCACAGGAACTGATGTGGAGACGGCGGACACCGGACGTGCGGTCGGACGGGACATCCTGGGGTCGAGGCGACGCAGCAGGACCGACGTCAGCGCGAGCGCCGCGCCGGCAAGTCCGACGCCCAGCACGATGTCGAGCAGCCAGGCATCCGCGCTGTGCTCCCAGAGCCTGTCCGCGGGGTCGGTGCGCAGCATCCCGTTGCCGAGCTTGGAGACCTCGTTGAGGTCGTCGGTGGACGCCAGCGCCGCGAAGCCCCAGCGGGCGGGGGTGATCCAGGCGACCTGCTCCATCACCAGACGGCCGGACAGCGACACCAGGCCGCCGGAGAGCACGAGCTGGGCCATGGTGACCAGAACCAGGATGGGCATGATCTTGTCGACGTTGTCGGCGAGAGTCGAGACCAACAGGCCGATCATCATGGATGCCAGCGCCGCGACGATGACGGCGACGAGGCACTCGATCAGTGGTGAGCCCAGCAGGGACGCATCGGGCGGCGTGCGGCCGGCGAGACCGATCAGGGTGAAGATCGCGCACTGCAGGGTCGTGATACCGGTGAGGACGATGATCTTCGAGTCGAGATAGGCCGTCCGGGACAGGCCGATCGTTCGTTCCCGCCGGTAGATGTCGCGTTCCTTGACGATCTCGCGGACCGAGTTCGCCATGCCCATGAAACAAGCGCACAGCACCAGGACGACGAGCACCTTCATCGCGTCCGGATTAGGCGCGTCCGGCAATGATTTCAGTCCGTCCGGAGCTGGGATCACCCGGGGGATGATGCCCAGCAGAAACGGGAACGCGATAATCATCCTCAGATAGGAAGGATCGGCGAGCACCACTCGCAGATATCGCCGGGTGAGCGTGACGAGCTGCGCGACTACTGGTTGCTGGCGGACGCCGGGGAGTTCGGCCGGCGCCTTGCGCGCGACCGGCGCCACGACCGCGGAGGGCACGAAGTACTCGGACGCACGGAACCGGGCCGCCATCTCCGCACCCGGCGTGTTCTCCAGCTCCCGGAAGACGGCCGCGAACTCGCGGAAGTCCTCCTTGCCGAAGAAGCGCAGCGCCCCGTCCGACGGGCCGAAGTAGGCCACGTGCCCACCCGGGGCGAGCACCAGGATGTAGTCGCACAGGTCCAGGAAGAGCACGCTGTGCGTGACGACGATGACCGTGCGGCCGCTCTCGTCCGTCGAGCCCGGACCGCCGCCGTGGGCGAGCCCTTTCAGGGTCTCCATCACCGACTGGTCGTTCGCCGGGTCCAGCCCCGACGTCGGCTCGTCCAGGAACAGCAGCGACGGCCGGGTGAGCAGCTCGAGGGCCACCGACGTCCGCTTCTTCTGCCCACCGGAGAGCCGGCTCACCGGCGTGCCGGCGTGCGCGGTCAGACCGAGCTCGCCGATGACCTCCTGGACGCGGGCGCGCCGCTCCTGCCCCGTGGTGTCCGCGGGGAACCGCAGCTCGGCGCCGTACTCGAGCGCCTCGCGCACGGTGAGCTGGGCGTGCAGCGGATCGGCCTGCGGGACGTAGCCGATGCGTCGGCGCAGCTCGTCGTACTCGGCGTAGAGATCCAGCCCGTTGTACAGGACGGAGCCGGTGTCGGCGGGGCGGAAGCCGGTCAGCGCGTTGAGCAGGGTCGACTTGCCCGCCCCGCTGGGACCGACCACACCGAGCAGCGAGCGGCCGGGCAGCCGGAAGGTCAGGTCGTGCATCAGCTGCTTGGCGCCGGCCCACACGGACAGGTCCTGTGCCTCGAGCGCCACATCGCCGGAGTCGACGTACTCGACGAGGGCGTCGTCCTCGAGCTGGTAGAGATGGTGCCCGATCGCGATGACATCGCGCTGCCCGACCGGAGCGCGCTCGACCCGCTGGCCGTTGACGAACGTCCCGTTGGCCGAACCGAGATCGATGACCTCCACCGCGTCGGCGTCGACCAGCAGCTCGGCGTGACGGCGTGAGGCGAGCAGATCGGCGACGGAGATGTCGTTGTCGTGGGAGCGGCCCAGGCGCAGCGTCCCGGGACGCAGCGGGTGCCGTCGGCGGCAGGCATGTGCCACGGCGCCGGCCGCCGGCCGGGTCGCCGTCGCGCCGGGAACCGCCTCGCTCGGCCGCGGAGGCTCGACCTGCCGCGGAGGCTCGACCTGCCATGGAGAAAGGACCACCTCCGGACCGTCTACGGCACCGAGCCTGAGCCGCACCTCATCCAGACGCAGGGTGGTGCCTCTGATCCGGCGCCCGTCCTGCCACAGACCGTTCGCGCTGATGTCCCGCACGTGCCAGCCGTCAGCGACCGGTTCGAGCACGAGGTGGTGCCGGGAGACCCTCCCGTCGCCGACCACGATGTCGGCGCCGCGCGCCCGGCCGACCAGGTACGACGCGTTGCCTGCCAGCGTGGTCCGGCCCGCCGGGCTGACCACGCTCAGCGTGCTCAGGTCCACTGGCGGACCGGACGGAGGAGCGCGTCGCCGCGCTGGACGTTGATCGTCCACTGGATGTTTCCGGTTTGCGTGGTCACCGTGGAAGGTCCCCGGCATCGCACCGCCTTGTGAGAGCTGACCGCCCGGCTGTTGTCACTCAGACCTCCGGTCCTGGGCTGCACCTGGGATTCGGACCACTGTGCACCGTCGGTCAGGTCTTTCCATCGGCCAGGGGAAGTCATTTCCGACTACCGCGCCGGTAGTAGCCAGCTGCTTTACCGGTCCGCCGAAGGCCGAGGACTGTCACGTAAGTGCCCGTCCGATCAACAACTCCCTGTTCACCGCATCGGCGATCGCCACTCCGCAGGAGCGGCGAAAGTACTCACCTCCCGATCTGGCGGATGTTCCCCGGCGCGTTGTCCGGTCGGAATCGACACGCCGTGTCGCCGATCCGTCGGCGGATGCCGTCCGCGACCGATCGGCGTCGCCTCGTCTACTACGGACGCAGTAGACGAGGAACTACCATCGCCGCAGGTCGACAATCGGCATCCGCTGGGTACCGTGGTTGCGGTGGCACCAAAGATCGCGCAGTTCTGGAATGTGTGCCGGCGTACGGCTCGGCGGTACCCCTGGCTGGCCGACGGCCTGCTCGCTGTCGTGGTTCTGGCCCTGGGTCTGTGGCTGGCCGCGCAGAGCGCTCCCAGCCACCTCAGGCCGACCGGGCCCAGTCTGGTCATGAGCATGATCGGCTGTGCCGCCCTGGTGGTGCGCCGATCATGGCCGGGTGCGGTCCTCGGTGTCGTCCTCGGTTGCACCGTGCTCGTGTTCATCCTCAACCTGACGCCCGACGACAGCCCGCCGCTCACCTTCGCCGCCGGGGTCGCCCTGTACAGCCTGGCGGTCTACCGGTCCCGCGAGGCAGCATGGATCTCGGCTCTCGCCTCGATGATCGTTCTGATTCCGCCGGCGCTGCTGCAGAAGCAGGAGGTTGTGGCTGTGGTCCTGGGTCTGTCCACCTGGGTTGTCTCCGCGACCGCCACCGGGGACGCGGTCCGCAGCCGGCGTGCCTACATCGCCGCGGTCGAGGACCGGGCCCGGCGGGCGGAGCAGAGCCGTGAGGAGGAGGCCCGGCGGCAGGTCGCCGAGGAACGGTTACGCATCGCCCGGGAGCTGCATGACGTGGTCGCCCACCACATCACTCTCGTCAAGGTGCAGGCGGCCGTCGCCTCCCACATGCTCTACGAGCAGCCGGCCGGCGCCGACGAGGCGCTCGGCCACATCCGCCGCGCCAGCGCCACCGTCCTGGACGAGCTGAAACTGTTGGTCTACGCGCTGCGGGACACCTCCGAGCCGGTGTCGACCCAGCCGCCCGCGGGCCTGTCCCAACTCCCCACGCTGCTGTCCGGTTTCACGGCAGGCGGGATGTCCGTCGCACTCGACGTGACCGGGCAGTCCCGCGAGCTGCCGGCGCTCACCGACCTGGCCGCCTACCGGATCGTGCAGGAGTCACTGACGAACGCTCACAAGCACTCCCGGGGCGCCCGGACCTCGGTCGCGGTCGGCTACGGTTCCGGCGAGTTGCGCCTTCGTATCCACAACACCGCGGGCATGTCTCTTCCCGCATCCGGCGGTACCGGCCAGCCGCCCGGCACCGGTCCTGGCCGCAGGTTCCCCGGCACCGGCCCCACCCGGAAACAGCCCGCCACCGGCCCTACGCGGGACCCGGCGGCGCAGCGCGGCCGCGGCGGGCACGGCCTGCTCGGCATGCGCGAGCGGGCCGCCGCGGTCGGCGGCCACATGCAGGCCGGTTCCGACGGCGAGGGTGGCTTCGTGGTCACCGCGACGCTGCCGGTCCCGGAGGCGCCGCCACCGGCCCCGGCCGCCTCCACATTCAATGGCAGACGGGGGAGTGCCACGCTGCAGACGGCTACCGCCACCCCCCGCACCGCACTTGTGAAGGTGACACCCCAGTGATCCGTGTCCTGTTGGCCGACGACCAGGCGCTCATCCGCGCCGGTTTCCGCGTCCTCGTCGAGGCCGCCGCCGACATCACCGTGGTCGCCGAAGCTGCCGACGGCGCCGAGGCGGTGCGGCTGGCGCGGGAGACCCGTCCCGACGTCATCCTGATGGACATCAGAATGCCAGGCGTCGATGGTCTGTCCGCCACCCGTGAACTGACCGGCGACCCGACACTCAACGAGGTGAAGGTGCTCGTCCTGACCACCTTCGAACTCGACGAGCACGTCTTCGAGGCGCTGCGGGTCGGGGCCAGCGGCTTTCTCGGCAAAGGGGTGGAACCCGACGAGCTGGTCGCCGCGATCCGGGTCGTCGCCCGCGGCGACGCGCTCCTGTCCCCGCAGGCGACCCGTCACCTCATCGAGCAGTACCTGCGGCAGCCGGCCACACCGGCACCCGCGGTCACCGCGGGGCTGGATCTGCTCACCAAGCGGGAGAACGAGATCGTCAGGCTCATCGCCCACGGGCTGACGAACGACGAGATCGCCGAACAGCTTTACCTGTCGCCGCTGACCGTCAAGACGCACGCGAACCGCGCGATGACCAAGGTAGCGGCCCGCGACCGCGCCCAGCTCGTCGTGATCGCCTACCAGACCGGGCTCGCCGAGGCCCCCAGCAGGAAGTGACCCGGGCCGGTTCGGGGCCGGTGAGCTCGGGTGGCCGGGTGGCCGTCTGTTCCCGTGAACGGATGGCGGGCATCCTTGACCATCGGGATGTTAGCGCTAACATTCGACCTCGATGAGTGGACCTCGATGAGTGGAACAGCCCGGGGGAGTGGCGTCCCGTCCACTCCACACCGCCGTTTCGATCCGCTGCGGGGGCGGTGGGTTCTGGTGTCGGCTGGTCGGGACCGGCGGCCGTGGTCGGGTGAGAGCCAGGCGGGCACCCCGGGCGCGGCGGAGCGGGCCGTCGCGGCCTTCGTCCGGTGCCACGGTGCCCGGCCGGCCTACCTGGTCCGCTCGCCTGGCCGGGTGAATCTGATCGGCGAGCACACCGACTACAACGGCGGGCTCTGCCTGCCGGTGGCGATCGACCTCGAGCTGTGCCTCGCGTTCTCCCCGTCCCCGCGCGCGACTTCGGGCCACGGGTCTGTCGAGGTGCTTTCCGAGCATCGCGCGGCACCGGCCCGGATCGGCCTGCCGCCTCCTCCGCCACCTGAGCCCGGGTCGCCCGGCCGGGCCGGTGCCGCGCAGTCCGGATGGGCCGGGTACGTCGAGGGCGTCGTCGTGATGGCGGCGTCGGTCGCCGGAGCCGCCGCGTCGCGAGGCTGGTACGGGACGCTGGCCAGCGACCTGCCGCTCGGCGCCGGGCTGTCGTCGTCGGCCGCGTTGGAGCTTGCCGTGGCACGGGCCTGCGCGGTGGTGTGGGACACCGGCTGGGATCCGATCGGGGCGGCCCGGCTCGCCCAGCGGGCCGAGAACGGCTGGGTGGGCGCCGCCACCGGTCTGCTCGACCAGATCGCCTGCGCCGCGGCGACGGCCGGCCACGCTCTGGAGATCGACTTTCGTGATCTGACGGTGACCGCGGTCGCCGTCCCGGATTCGGTCGTCGTCGCGGTCGTGGACACCGGCACCCGCCGGGAGCTGGTCACCAGCGCCTACGCCCAGCGCCGGGCCGAATGTGAGCGGGCGGCGGCCGGGCTGGGCGTCGCGAGCCTGCGCGACCTCGGCGACCGGTTGCCCGCCGACGCGGCCCGCCGGCTCGACCCGGTGGCGTTGCGCCGGGCGCGTCACATCGTCACCGAGAACACGCGGGTACGGGAGCTCGCCGACGCGCTGCGCCGCGCGGACCTGCCACGGGCCGGCGCCGTGCTCCTCGACGGCCACCGGTCGATCCGGGACGACTTCGAGGTGAGCGGTCCCGAGCTGGACGCCGCGGTCGAGGTCTGCCGGAACGCCCCCGGCTGCCACGGCGCGCGGATGACCGGCGGCGGTTTCGCCGGCTGCGTCATCGCCCTGGTCGACGCGGACTCGGTGGCAGGCTTCGCCCGAGCGGTGGTCGGTCCCTACCGCCGGAGGACCGGGAGGGATGCCGTGATCCACCTGTGTGTGCCGGTCGGCGGCACCTCGCTGGTGGACCCGCGCTGACTGCGAACGTCAGGGTGGCGGTGCCGTGCTGCGGCGCAGGACCAGCTCCGGCGGGATGACGACGTGAGCCCGGCCGGTCGCGCCGGTCTCGACCTGTTCCAGGAGCGAGCGCAGGCTCTGACGGCCGACCTCGGTGAAGTCCTGCCGGAGCGTGGTCAGCGGCGGTGAGAAGTACGCGGCTTCGGGGATGTCGTCGAATCCGACGACGCTGACGTCCTCGGGTACCCGGCGGCCGCCTTCGCGCAGGGCGCGCAGGACGCCGAGGGCCATCTGGTCGTTGGCGACGAAGACGGCGGTCAGGTCGGGTTCGCGGGCGAGCTGGCGGCCGGCGGCGAAGCCGGCGCGGGCGGTCCAGTCACCGGCCAGCGGCGGGTGGACGGCCGCGCCGGCCGCCTCGAGCGCGGCGCGCCAGCCGGCGATCCGTCCGGCGCCCTCGTACCAGTCGGACGGTCCGGCCACGTGCCGGACGGTCGGGTGGCCGGCGGCGAGCAGGTGCTCGGTGGCGGTCCGGGCGCCGTGCTCCTGGTCCACCGAGACGGTGGCGATGTTTCCGTCGGGGCGCCCTTCGACGGCGACGAGCGGCAGGCGGGTCGCGACCGCGCTCAGCGCGTCGGTCGCGTCGAGAAGCGGCGCGATCGCCACGACCCCGTCGATGCCACCGGCGAGCAGACGCCCGAGGGCCTGCCGGACCGCGCCCGGATCGAGGGAGTGCAGGCTGACCACCGTGACCTGGTAGTCGGCCGCCCGCGCCGCCTGTTCGACGGCGTACAGCGTGGACGTCGGCCCGTAGAGCGTGCCGGTCAGGGCCAGGACACCGAGGGTTCGGGAGCGGCCGGTGGCGAGCGCCCGGGCGGCCGGGTTCGGCCGGTAGCCGAGCTCGCGCAGGCCGGCCAGGACCCGCTCCCGGGTCCGTGGCCGGACACCCGGGTGGTTGTTGACGACGCGGGACACGGTCTGGTGGGAGACGCCGACGAGGCGGGCCACGTCGGTCAGGGCCGGCGGCCGACCGGACGCGGGCATCGTGCTCCCCACCTCGCCCACCTCGCCCGGCCCGGCCAGCTCGCCCTGTCCGCCCTGCTCGCCCTGTCCGCCTGGCTCGGACGCGCCGGGGACCACCTGCGGCGCTGGCTCGCCGCCCCGGTCCGCTCCGTCCAATTCGGTCCACCTTCGTCGCTCTTGACGTGCCGCTCTTCGTATCGCGTCACCGGGCGGATGGCGTTCTCGTCGGCCGCGCCGCGACCGGTCCGCCCGTTCCGTTATAGCCGGCCTGCACCTGCTGGCCGTTGGGCGCCGGGCTGGACGCGTCGCGCCGCCGGGCTTGACCGACGAAATGTTAGCGCTAACATTTGTCCTCGCGGCCGTTGTCACGCACGGACGGCCGCGCGCCGGCACCGGATCACCTCCGCCCCGCCGGCCACCCTGGCCATGCATCAGAAGCCATGAACAGGAACGGGAGGCGCGGGTGCGACAGACGCGTGATTTCCTCCGCTCGCTCGGGCTGCCGGGCGCCGATCCCTCCGACCTGCCGTCCAGCGGGAAGCGGTTCCCGGACGGCGCCCAGTACCGGGTGGAGATCCCGAGTGTGGAAGGGCCGGAGGCGCTGGCGGCGGTGCTTGCCGAGGCGGACCGCCGGGGCGTCCCGGTCCACCGGGTCTCGCAGGGCAGCGGCGGGCTGCTGCTGACCGCCGGGGAGCTGGCGGCGATGGCGGCCGCCGGGGCGGCGGCGGACGTCGAGGTCAGTCTGTTCGCCCGGCCGCTGGCCGGATGGGACACCGGGGCCGCCGCCCTGGCCCCCGGCGGTGCCGGCCTGGCCGCGCAGGCGCGGGGGACCGAACAGCTCGTGCACGTGCTGGAGGACATCCGCCGGGCCACCGAGGCCGGGATCCGCAGCGTCCTGGTCACCGACGTCGGGGTGCTGTCGGTCGCGGGCCGGATGCGGACGGCCGGTGAGCTGCCACCGGAGCTGATCTTCAAGGTGAGCGTGCAGATGGGCTGTGCCAACCCCGCGTCGATCCGCCTGGTCGAGCAGCTCGGCGCCGACACCTACAACGTGCCGACCGACCTGTCGCTGGCCCAGCTCGCGGCGGTCCGGGCGGCCGTGGACATCCCCATCGACCTCTACGTCGAGGCGCCCGACGACCTCGGTGGCTTCGTGCGCCACTTCGAGATCGCCGAGATCGTCCGGGTCGCCGCGCCGGTCTACCTGAAGTTCGGGCTGCGCAACGCGCCGAACATCTATCCCAGCGGCACCCACCTGACCGCCACCGCCGTGGCCCTCGGGCGGGAACGGGTCCGGCGGGCCGAGATCGGCCTGGAGCTGCTGCGCCGCTACTACCCGGACGCCGTCGGGTCAGGACGGCGTCCGGCCGGGCTGGCCGTCCCGGCGCCACCCGGCGACGCACCGGCCTCGCCGGCCCCACCGGCGACTCCGCCGCCGACTCCGCCGGTCGCCGCTGTCGAGGGAGCACCGGGGGCACTGTCATGAAGATCGCCGACGTGCGGACGCACGTGTACGGGACCCCATGGCGGGATCTGACCTACGTCCAGGTCTTCACGGACGACGGCCTGGTCGGCGTGGGGGAGACCCGGATGCTCGGCCACACCCAGGCGCTGCTGGGCTACCTGGCCGAGGCGACCCGCAACCATGTGCTCGGCTCCGATCCGTTCGACATCGAGTCGCTGGTGGACCGGATGAAGCGCGGCGACTACGGGCGCGCCGGCGAGATCGTCATGTCCGGTATCGCCTGCGTCGAGATGGCCTGCTGGGACATCGTGGGCAAGGCGCTGGGGCAGCCGGTGTGGCGGCTGCTGGGCGGCAGGGTCCGCGACAGGATCAAGGCGTACGCGAACGGCTGGTACACCGTGGAGCGCACCCCCGAGGAGTTCCACGTGGCGGCGCGGGCGGTGGTGGCCCGGGGCTACCGGGCGCTCAAGCTCGACCCGTTCGGCGCCGGCCGGTGGGAGCTGGACCGGGCCGAACGCCGCCACTCGATCTCCCTGGTCGAGGCGGTGCGCGACGCGGTCGGGCCGGACGTGGAGATCCTCGTGGAGATGCACGGGCGGTTCGCACCGCACGAGGCCATCCGGATCGCCGCCTCGCTGGCCGAGTTCGAGCCGGGCTGGGTGGAGGAACCGGTACCACCGGAGAACCTGCGGGCGCTGGCCAAGGCCGCCGCCGGGATCGACGCCCCGGTGGCGACCGGGGAGCGCATCCACGACCGCACCGAGTTCCGGGAGCTGTTCGACCTCGGCGCGGCCGACATCATCCAGCCCGACATCGGCCATCTCGGCGGCATCAGCGAGACCCGCAAGCTCGCCGCGACCGCGGAGACCCACTTCACGCTGGTCGCCCCGCACAACGTCGGCGGCGCGGTTCTCACCGCCGCCAACCTGCACCTGGCCGCCTGCACCCCCAACTTCATGATCCAGGAACACTTCAACGACTTCGCCGACGAGGAGGTCAAGCTCGCGGCCCCGGGCCTGCCGCCGGTCGTCGACGGCTACTTCGCCCTGCCGACCGCACCCGGGCTCGGCGTCGAGCTGGACGTCGACGTCGTGGCCGCCCACCCGTCCCGCGGCGCCCACTTCGACCTCTACGCCGACGGCTGGGAGCTGCGCGGCTCCCGCCCGCCCGGCCGCGGCTGACCGTGACCGGTCGCGCGGTGTGGATCGACGCGCCGGGACAGCTGGAGATCCGCCCGGCCGAACCGGTCGCTCCCGGGCCGGGTGAGGTGCTGGTCCGGGTGGCCCGGGCGGGTATCTGCGGTTCCGACCGCGAGGTGCTGCGCGGCACCCGGCCCGCCGGATTCGTGCGGTACCCGGTCGTCCCGGGGCACGAGTGGTCCGGGACGGTGGCCGCGGTCGGCCCGGCGGGGGACGCGGGCCTCGTGGGCCGGCCGGTGGTGGCCGAGGGCTTCCGCTCCTGCCGGGTCTGCCCCGCCTGCCGGCGCGGCGACACCAACCTGTGCACCGCCCCCTACGAGGAGACCGGCTTCACCTGCCCCGGCGCGTGGTCCGACCACCTGGTCGTACCGAGCCATCTCCTGCACGTCCTGCCGCCCGGCGCCGACCTGCGCGCGGCCGCCGGCCTGGAACCGGCAGCCTGCGCGGCGGCCATGTGCCTGCGCGCCGGTGCCGTTCCCGGCGAGCGGGTCGCCGTGGTCGGCGCGGGCACGCTCGGCCTGCTGGCCACACAGCTGCTGGCGGCAGGCGGCCCGGCCGAGTTGGTCGCCGTGGATCCCCGCCCGGGCCGCGCCGAGCTCGCCGCCCGGTGCGGCGCCGCGACGCTGCTGACGCCGGACGAGGCGGCCGGCGGCCGGTGGTCACGTCGGTTCGACGTGGTCGTCGAGGCCGCCGGCGCGCCCGGCAGCGCGGCGCTGGCCTGCGGGCTCGCCCGCCGTGGCGGGCGGGTGGTGCTCGCCGGTCTCGCCGCGGACGGCGACCACCCGCTGCGCGCCCTCGACCTCGTGCTTCCCCAGCTCACCGTGCACACCGTGTTCGGGGCGCCGTCGCGGGCCTGGACCCACGCGGTACGCGCGTTCGCCGCCGGCCAGCTCGACCCGGCGGCGCTGGTCACGCACGAGCTGCCCCTCGACGACGTCGGCGAGGCGTTCCGGCTCCTCGACGACGCCGCCGGCACCGCCGTGAAGATCCTGCTGCATCCCACGTCCCGCAGCGGCACCGCCTCGTGACACCCCGCCTCGTCAACGGAAGGATGGCCGTGCACACCGTCACGACCGACACCGAAGCGCTGCTCGCCGCCGCGGCGGCGGCCCGGCCGTTCGGCGCGCTCGCGCCGGCCGCGCGTGCGTCGATGCTGCGCGCGGTGGCCGACGCCCTGGACGCCGCGGCCGAGACCCTGGTCCCGGTCGCGATGCGCGAGACACGGCTGCCCGAACCGCGCCTGCGCGGCGAGCTGGTCCGCACAACGTTCCAGCTCCGCCTGTTCGCCGGGCTCCTCGACGACGGCCGGTACCTCGAGGCGACGATCGACCCGCCCGACCCGGCCTGGCCCACCGGGCCGCGTCCCGACCTGCGCCGGATGCTGATCCCGGTCGGGCCGGTGCTCGTCTTCGCCGCCTCGAACTTTCCCTTCGCGTTCAGCGTCGCCGGTGGGGACACCGCCGCCGCGCTCGCCGCGGGCTGTCCGGTGCTGCTCAAGGCCCACCCCGGCCATCCGGAGCTGTCCCGTCTCACCGCCGCCGTCGTCACGGCCGCGCTGGCCGCCGCCGGTGCGCCCGCGGGGACGCTGGCCCTGATCGAAGGTGACGAGCCGGCACGGGCCGCCCTCGTCGACCCGCGCGTGCGGGCCGGTGCCTTCACCGGCTCGGAGCACGCCGGCCGGCTCCTTTTCAACCTCGCAGCCGCCCGCGACGAGCCGATCCCGTTCTACGCCGAGATGGGCAGCGTCAACCCGGTCTTCGTGACCGAGGCCGCCGCCGCCCGGCGCGGGCCGGAGATCTGGGCCGGCTACGTCGAGTCCTACACGCTGGGCACCGGCCAGTTCTGCACCAAGCCCGGCCTCCTGTTCGCCCCGGCCGGATCAGCCGAGGCGGACCTCGTCCGGCTGGTGTCCGCGCGCCCGGCCACCCCGCTGCTGGGGGAGCGGATCGCGGCCGGCTACCGGGACACCCTCGGCGGGCTCACGGGCCATCCCGCGGTTCGGGTGCTGGCCGCCGGCGCCGGGACGACGACCGGCGTGACGCCGACTCTGCTGGCCACCGGTGTCGCCGACTGGCTGCGTGACCCGGGCACGCTGGCGGTCGAGTGCTTCGGCCCGACGTCGCTGCTCGTCGCCTACGACGATCCGGCCGACCTGCTCGCGGTGGCCCGCGCCCTAGGCGGGCAGCTCACCGCCACCGTGCACGGCGAGGACACCGACGGCGTCCTCGCCGCGGACCTGCTCGCCGAGCTGCGGGAACGGGCCGGGCGGGTGCTGTGGAACGGATGGCCGACCGGCGTGTCGGTCAGCCCGGCCATGACCCACGGCGGCCCGTACCCGGCGACGACGTCCCTGCACACCTCGGTCGGGACGACGTCGATCTCCCGGTTCCTGCGGCCCGTCACGTACCAGTCGCTGCCCGAGCGCCTGCTGCCCGAGCCCCTGCGTGACGACAATCCCTGGGGGATCCCCCAGAACCGGCACGGCGGCTGACCGGTGGCCACCGACCGCCCCGAGCAGATCACCGACCCGGTGGCCTTCCACGGCGAGGGCCCGGTCTGGAGCCCCGACTGGGGCGGCCTGCGCTGCGTCGACCTGCTGGCCGGTGACGTCCTCGCCGTCGACACCACGAGCGGCGCCGTCCGCCGCGACCATGTCGGCGCCGTGGCCGCGGCGCTGCGACCACGAGCCGCGGGTGGGACGGTGCTCGCACTGGAACGCGGCTTCGCGCTCATCGGCCCCGCCGGCCCCGAAGACTTCTCCGGCCTCACCGGCGGAGTCCGCCGGTACCTCGGGGACCTGTGGGACGCCGACGCCGGGGTCCGGATGAACGACGGCGGCTGTGACCCGGACGGCCGTTTCTACTGTGGATCCATGGCCTACGCCGAGACGGCCGGCGCGGGCTCGCTCTACCGGCTCGCACCCGACGGCACCGTCAGCGTCGTGCTGACCGGCGTCACCGTCTCCAACGGGCTGGCCTGGAGCCCCGACGGCGCGCGGGCCTACTACGTGGACTCCGCGACATCACGGGTGGACGTCTTCGACTACGACTCGGAACGGGGGCTCCGCGACCGGTGGACGCTGGTCACCGTCCCCGAGGAGGCGGGTGCGCCTGACGGGCTCACCGTCGACGCCGACGGCTACCTGTGGGTGGCGCTGTGGGGCGGCGGCGCGGTCCACCGCTACTCACCCACCGGCCGGCTCGACGGGATCGTCCCGCTGCCCGTGCCCCGGGTGACGGCGTGCACCTTCGGCGACGACCGCCTCGACACGCTCTACATCACCACCTCCCAGGTCGGCACCGATCTCACCCGGTATCCGGCGGCGGGTGCTGTGTTCGCCCTCGCCCCGGGAGTTCGCGGCCAGCCGGTGCAACCGTTCACGGGCTAGATCCGCGTGACTCGCTTCCGTTCTGGTGTCCCGCGGAACACTCGATCAGGGCACGGCACATCGCAGCTGATCAATCTCCGTGCAACGGGCTGTTAGTCTGACGTTGCTTCGCACACCGTTCTCACACGTAACGCCGCGCCCGGCGAGGTGCCTGTGTCACTGCCCCAGCGGAACGTTCCCGGCGAGGACCGCCTGACCTGGCTGAGTGACCAGCTCAGGGATCAGGGAGCGGTCACCATCACCGCGGCGGCGGCGGCGCTCAACGTCAGCGAGATGACGATCCGGCGGGACCTGTTCCAGCTGGAGGAACGCGGGGTGGCCCGCCGGGTGCGCGGCGGGGCGCGCTCCGTCGGCCCGCGCAGCTTCGCCCAGCGCCGGGACCGGATGGCGGCGGCGAAGTCGCGCATCGCGGCGAAGCTCGCCGAGCTCGTCCCGGACGGGGGCGCGGTCGCGTTCGACGCGTCCTCGACGGTCATGCGGCTCGCCGGCGCTCTGACCAGCGCGGACGATCTGCTCGTCGTCACGAACGGGCCCGACACGTTCGGCGTGCTGCGGGACAGGCCGGGTATCTCGGTGCTGCTGACCGGCGGACGGCTCGATCCGCGGACCGGCAGCCTGGTCGGCCCGCTGGCGAGCCGGGCGGCGGCGGACATCACCGTGCGGCGGCTGTTCGCCTCGGCGGCGGCCCTCGACGAGCGGGCGGGCCCGCTGGAGGAGACCCCGGAGGAGGCCGACGTCAAGCGCGCGCTGGCCGCGGGTGCCGAGCAGATCGTCCTGGCCGTCGACTCCTCGAAGCTCGGCACGCGGGCCGTCGCGCGCTGGCTCGACTGGGACCGCGTCGACTGGCTGGTGACCGAACTCGACCCGCAGGACGACCGGCTGGCGCCCTACCGACGGGTGACGCGGGTCCGGTGACGCGGCTCCGGTGACGCCACCGCGCCTGCCGTTGTGTCCCTGAGTGCCTTCCCGTCTCGATCCTCGCTTCACGATTGCCGGCCGTGCGAGATTGTGTGACAATTTACAAGATCTCACAGTGGTCGGAAGTGCTGGCGACCGGAAGGGCTGGCGATGATGCGGGCATTCAGCCAGGCGACAGAGGATCTTGCTCGGCAGGAGATCGAGCTGCCCTCGTGGGCGTTCGGGAACTCCGGGACCAGGTTCAAGGTGTTCCCGCAGCGCGGGATCCCGCGTGATCCGTTCGAGAAGGTCACCGACGCCGCACAGGTGCACCGGCTGACCGGGCTCGCGCCGTCGGTCGCGTTGCACATCCCCTGGGACCTCGTCGACGACTTCGGCAAGCTGGGCGAACACGCGCGGGACAACGGCGTCCGGCTCGGCACGATCAACACGAACACGTTCCAGGACGACGACTACATGCTCGGCAGCCTCTGCCACGTCGACGAGCGCGTCCGGGCGAAGGCGATCCGGCACGCCCTCGACTGCGTCGACATCATGGACGCCACGGGCAGCCGCGACCTGAAGATCTGGCTGCCCGACGGGCTGAACTACCCCGGCCAGGCCGACCTGCGCGACCGGCAGGATCGGCTCGCCGACGCGCTGGGCCAGATCTACGCCCGGCTGGCGGGGCACCAGCGGCTCGTGCTCGAGTACAAGCTGTTCGAGCCGGCCTTCTACGCGACCGACGTCCCCGACTGGGGCACCGCCTACGTCCACTGCCTCGCGCTCGGCGAGCGCGCCGTGGTGTGCCTGGACACCGGCCACCACGCCCCGAACACCAACATCGAGTTCATCGTGATGCAGCTGCTCCGGCTGGGGCGGCTGGGGGCGTTCGACTTCAACTCCCGCTTCTACGCCGACGACGACCTGATCGTCGGTGCCGCCGACCCCTTCCAGCTGTTCCGGATCATGACCGAGGTCGTCCGGGGCGGTGGCTACGACGAGGGCAGCGAGGTGACCTTCATGCTCGACCAGTGCCACAACATCGAGGCGAAGATCCCGGGCCAGATCCGGTCCGTGCTCAACGTGCAGGAGATGACGGCCCGCGCGCTGCTCGTCGACCGGGCCGCGCTCGCCGAGGCGGAGCGCGCCGGGGACGTGCTGGCCGCGAACGCCGTCCTCATGGACGCCTTCTACACCGACGTGCGCGCCGACCTCGCCGCCTGGCGTGAGTCGCGCGGGCTGCCCGCCGACCCCACAGCGGCCTTCCGGGCCAGCGGTTACGCCGAGCGCGTCGCGGCCGAGCGGGTCGGTGGCACCCAGGCCGGGTGGGGCGCGTGAGCGGGAACCGGACCGTCGCCGAGCTTCTCGCCCGGTCGAACCGGCTCGGTGCCGACCCGCGCAACACCAACTACGCGGGCGGGAACACCTCCGCCAAGGGCGTCGAGATCGATCCGGTCACGGGCCGCGACGTCGAGCTGCTGTGGGTCAAGGGGTCGGGTGGCGACCTCGGCACGCTGACCGAGCCCGGTCTCGCCGTGCTCCGGCTGGACCGGCTGCGCGCGCTGGTGGACGTCTACCCGGGCGAGGACCGCGAGGACGAGATGGTCGCCGCCTTCGACTTCTGCCTGCACGGCCGGGGCGGTGCCGCGCCTTCGATCGACACCGCCATGCACGGTCTCGTCGAGGCGCCGCACGTCGACCACCTGCACCCGGACAGCGGCATCGCCCTCGCGACCGCCGCCGACGGCGAACGGCTCACGAAGGACGTCTTCGGCACGAAGGTCGTGTGGGTGCCGTGGCGGCGGCCGGGCTTCCAGCTCGGCCTCGACATCGCGGCCGTGCGGCGGGACAACCCCGGCGCCGTCGGCTGCATCCTCGGCGGGCACGGCATCACCGCGTGGGGCGACACCAGCGAGGAGTCCGAGCGCAACTCCACCTGGATCATCGAGCGGGCGCGACTCCACATCGAACGGCACGGACGGCCGCGGCCCTTCGGTGCCGAGGTCGACGGCCGGCGCGCGCTGCCGGCCGCGCAACGGCGCGCCAGGGCGGCCGCGCTCGCGCCCCACCTGCGCGCGGTCGCGTCCCGCGACCACCGCATGGTCGGCCACTTCACCGACAGCGACGTCGTCCTGGAGTTCCTGGCGAGTGAGAAGCTGTTCGCGCTGGCCCGGCTCGGGACGTCCTGCCCCGATCACTTCCTGCGCACGAAGGTCCGCCCGCTGGTGCTCGATCTGCCGGCCTCGGCCTCACCCGAGGAGTGCGTCCAGCGGCTCGCGGAGCTGCACGAGGCCTACCGCGACGACTACCGCGCGTACTACGAGCGGCACGCGACCGTCGACTCGCCGCCGATGCGCGGCGCCGACCCGGCGATCATCCTCGTGCCGGGCGTGGGCATGTTCTCCTACGGCAGGGACAAGCAGACGGCGCGGGTCGCTGGCGAGTTCTGCGTCAACGCGATCAACGTGATGCGCGGCGCCGAGGCGGTCTCGTCCTACGCGCCGATCCCGGAGAGCGAGAAGTTCCGGATCGAGTACTGGGCGCTGGAGGAGGCGAAGCTGCGCCGCCTGCCCCAGCCGAAGCGGCACGCGGGCCGGGTCGCGCTGGTCACCGGCGCGGCCAGCGGCATCGGCCGGGCCACCGCGGCGCGGCTCGCCGCCGACGGCGCCTGCGTGGTCGTCGCCGACCTCGATCCGGACAGGGCCGTGTCGGCGGCAGTCGATCTCGGCGGCGCCGACGTCGCGGTCGGCGTAGGTGCCGACGTGACGAAGGCGGACGAGGTCGAGGCCGCCGTCGCGGCGACGCTTCTCGCCTTCGGCGGGATCGACCTGGTCGTCAACAACGCGGGCCTGTCCATCTCGAAGCCGCTGCTCGAGACCACCGAACGGGACTGGGACCTGCAGCACGACGTCATGGCGAAGGGGAGCTTCCTCGTCGCGCGGGCCGCGACGCGAGCCATGATCGCGCAACGGCTCGGCGGCGACATCGTCTACATCGTGTCCAAGAACGCGCTGTTCGCCGGGCCGAACAACGTCGCCTACGGCGCCGCGAAGGCCGACCAGGCGCACCAGGTCAGGCTGCTGGCCGCCGAGCTCGGCGGCCACGGGATCCGGGTCAACGGCGTCAACCCGGACGGCGTCGTGCGCGGCAGCGGCATCTTCGCCGGCGGCTGGGGAGCCCAGCGCGCGGCGGTCTACGGCATTCCCGAGGAGGAGCTCGGCGCCTTCTACGCCCGGCGGACCCTGCTCGGCCGGGAGGTACTGCCCGAGCACGTGGCCAACGCGGTCGCGGCCGTGTGCTCGGGCGAGCTCAGCCACACGACCGGCCTGCTCGTCCCCGTCGACGCCGGCGTCGCGGCCGCCTTCCTGCGCTGACGATGGCCGCCCGGGTTTTCGCCGCCGTCGACATCGGGGCGTCCGGCGGCCGGGTGATGGCCGGGCTGGTCGAGGGTGGCTCGGTGTCCCTGCGGCCGGTCCACCGGTTCGCCAACCCGCTCGTCGAGGCCGCGGGATCGCTGCGCTGGGACCTCGACCACCTGCACCGCGAGATGCTCCGCGGGCTGCGCCGGCTGGCCCGGGCCTGCCCCGAGCTGGAGTCGATCGGCATCGATACCTGGGCGGTCGACTTCGGGCTGCTCGACGCCGCCGGTGAGCTGCTCGCGCCCCCCGTCGCCTACCGTGACGGCGGCGCGGCGCAGGTCGTCGACGACGTGCACGCCACGGTGCCACCCGAGGAGCTGTTCGCCGTCAACGGGCTGCAGTTCCTGCCGTTCACCACGCTGTACCAACTCGCCGCGCAGCGGCGCGGTCCTCTGTGGGACCGGGCCGCGCACGTCGTCCTGGTGCCCGACCTGCTGGCCTACCGGCTGACTGGGCGGCTGCGCACCGAGCTCACGAACGCCTCGACGACCGGCCTGCTCGACGTCCGGACGTGCCAGTGGTCCGAGGAGCTGCTGCGGCGGCTCGACATCCCGCGCCGGCTCCTGCCGGACCTCGAGGAGCCCGGTACCGTCCGCGGCGTCACGCACGCACTCGGCCCGCCGGTCCCGGTGACGACGGTGGGCTCGCACGACACCGCCTCCGCCGTCGTCGGGGTCCCGGCGACGACCGACAGCTTCGGCTACGTCTCGTGCGGAACCTGGTCGCTGGTGGGCCTGGAGCTGCCGGCGCCGGTGCTCACCCCGGACGCCCGCGCGGCGAACTTCACCAACGAGATCGGCGTCGACGGCCGGGTACGGTTCCTGCGCAACGTCGGCGGGCTGTGGCTGCTCCAGGAATGCCTGCGGGAGTGGAACAACCCCGACCTCGAGGATCTCCTCGCCGCCGCCGCGGAGCTGCCATCCGGCGGCCCGGTGATCGACGTCGACGACCCCGCGCTCATCGCGCCGGGAAACATGCCGGCCCGGATCGCGGCGGCCGCGCGCGACGGCGACGGCCGGGTGCGCCGGACGCCGGTGCCGCGGACGCCGGCCGCGCTCGCGCGCTGCGTCGTCGACTCCCTCGCCCTCGCCTACGCGCGCACCCTGCGGCGGGCCGCGGACCTGACCGGGCGACAGGTCGAGGTCATCCATCTCGTCGGTGGCGGCTCCCGCGGCGAGTTACTGTGCCGACTCACCGCGGACGCGGCGGGGGTGCCGGTCGTCGCCGGGCCGGTCGAGGCGACCGCGCTCGGCAACGTCCTCGTCCAGGCTCGGGCCCACGGCGCCGCGCCGGCCACCCTGGAAGACCTGCGCGAGCAGCTCGCGCGCGCATCGACCCTCCGGAGGTACGAGCCGTCATGAGGCCCCTGGCGACACTGCGTTCCGTCATGCGGTTCGGCCCCGTCGAGACCAACCGGACCGAGCGGCGGCTGGCCCGGGCGGCCTCGGTGCACGACCTGCGGCGGATGGCACGGCGACGGCTGCCCGGCGGAGTCTTCGACTACATCGACGGTGCCGCGGAGGACGAACGCACCCTCGCCGCGAACGAGCGGGCCTACGCCGCTGTGACCTTCCGCCCGCGGGTGCTGCGTGGCCTGCCCGAGGTCTCGATCGGCACGGAGATCCTCGGCGCGCCGGCGGCGTACCCGCTCGTGCTCGCGCCCACGGGCTTCACCCGCATCGCCGATCCGCGGGGGGAGCTGGCGGTGGCCCGCGCCGCCGCCCGCGCCGGACTTCCCTACACGCTGTCCACCCTGAGCACGCGTTCGATCGAGGAGGTCCGCGCGGTCAGCGACGGGCGGCTGTGGTTCCAGGTCTACGCCTGGCGCGACCGCGGCCTGGTCAAGGAGATGATCGAGCGCGCCGCCGCGGCCCGGTACGAGGCGATCGTGCTCACCGTCGACACCGCCGTCTTCGGCCGCCGCGAGCGCGACGTCCGCAGGGGCTTCTCCCTGCCGCCCACCATCGGTCCGGGCACGATCCTCGACGGCCTGCTGCATCCCGGCTGGACCTGGCAGTTCGTCCGCAGCGAACCGATCCGGTTCAGCAACGTCGCGGGCCGAGACGTGGGTGACGGGGCGTCACCGGTGACGCTGTCCGACTACATCAACACCCAGTTCGACCCCGGCCTCTCCTGGGCGGACCTGACCTGGCTGCGCTCGGTCTGGGACGGCCGCATCGTCGTCAAGGGCATCCAGACGGTCGCGGACGCGAAGCTCGCGGCCGAGGCGGGCGTCGACGCGATCGTGCTGTCGAACCACGGCGGCCGGCAGCTGGACGGGGCACCGGCCACGCTGCCGCTCGTCGCCCCGGCCGCCGACGCGGTCGGCGGCCGCAGCGAGATCATCTGCGACGGCGGGGTCCGGCGCGGCAGCGACATCGTCAAGGCGGTCGCGGCCGGCGCGACAGCGGCCATGGCCGGCCGTGCCTACCTCTACGCGCTCGGCGCCGGCGGGGAGCGGGGGATCGACCGGCTGCTCGCCTGGTTCGCCGCCGACGTCCACCGCACCTTGGCCCTCCTGGGCGCGGCCAGTATCGCGGACCTGGACCAAGGCCACATCGACGTTCCCTGACGCGGTCTCCGGTCTCCGGACCAGATAGGCATCGCGACGGACCGGCTGTCAGCGGATCCTCCTACTCAGGCCACCGACTGTTCGTGGCAGTACAAGCGGTAGGTCGTCGAGGACTGGAGCAGCGAGGCGTGTGTGCCGGCGTCGGCGACCCGGCCGCGTTCCATCACGACGATCTGGTCGCAGTGGCGGACGGTGGCGATCCGGTGGGCGATGATCAGTGACGTCCGCCCGGACAGCAGCCGGTCCAGGGCGTCGAGCACGGCGCGTTCGCTGCCGGCGTCGAGCGCGCTGGTCGCCTCGTCGAGCACGACGATGGGGGGGTCCTTCAGCATCACCCGGGCGATGGCGAGACGTTGGCGCTGCCCGCCGGAGAGCATGACGCCGCGCTCGCCGAGCTCCGTGTGGATGCCGTTCTCCCAGGTGCGCACGAACTCCCAGGCGTTGGCCGCCTCGAGCGCCGCCTCGATGTCCTGGTCGGTGGCGGTCGGCTGGGCGAGTCGCAGGTTGCGCGCCAGCGAGCCGCTGATCAGCACCGACTCCTGGAAGACCACACCCACCGCGGCACGCACCGAGGCCTGGGTGACCTCGCGGAGGTCCTGGCCGTCGATGGCCACGCGGCCCTCGGCGGGGTCGAACAGCCGGAGCAGCAGCTGGGCGACCGTGGACTTGCCGGCGCCGGACGAGCCGATGAGCGCGACGCTGCGCCCCGGGGCGATCGTCAGGTCGAACCCGTCGAGGACCAGGTGCGACTGCCGTCCGGGGTAGGCGAACGAGACCCGCTCGAAGGTGATGCCGCCCCGGGCGACGGCCAGCGCCGGGGCCCGAGGGAGATCGCTGACCGCGGGTCGCTCCTCGAACAGCTTCGCGGCCCGCTCGCTGGCGGCCAGGCCAGCCAGCACCTCGGGGAGGCTGGTCATGACGACGGTCAACGAGCTCGACCCGCGCAGCCAGAAGCCCCAGACGGCGACGACGTCGCCGAGGGAGAGCGTCCCCGACGCGGCCCGCCACGCGCCGACGAACAGGAGCAGGAACGGCGCGACGAACGAGAGGTGGAAGCCGAGCGGGTCGGCGTAGCGGTGCTGTAGCCGCGCCAGGGCCTCGGACCCGGCCCGCACCCGGTCGGTACCGCCCCGCACCTGGCGCAGGGCGTCGTCCTCCGCGTTGAACGCCTTGAGGAGCGTGTTCACGCCGAGCATCTCCGCGAGCGTCCCGGAGGTGCGGCCGAGCTCGTCGCGGATGTCGCGGCTGTGGCGGCGGAGCCGCGGGAGCACCAGCAGCGTCCACCCGACGGCCACCGCGAGCAGGCCGAGCGCCAGCAGGGTCATCCAGGCGTCGACCCAGGCGATGAGGCCCACCGAGATGACCAGGACTGCCAGCGCCCACCACACCGTGAGGCCCTGCCAGACCGTCACTTCGAGGCGCTCGATGTCCTGGTTGATCGCGGCGGCGACGTCGCCGACCCGCGAACGGTGGAAGAAGTCCATCGACAGCCGCTGGACGTGCTCGTACAAGGCCCGCCGCAGGTTGTTCGCCCATCGCGTCGCACCACGCCTGCACCAGGTGTGGGCGAAGTAGGCCGCCACGAGGAAGGTCGCGGAGACGACGACCGCGGCAGTCGCGGGTCCCTGCCAGCCGTCGTGAAGGAACCGTCGCGGGTCCTGCTGGATGCGGTCGAGCACGACCCGGAACACCGCGGGCGTGAGACTCTGCGCGACCGCGTCGACGAGGATGAGCGCGTAGCCGCCGACGAGCAGCCGCCCGCCGTCGCCGGCGTGACTGAACAACGTGCGCAGGGCGTGCGCTCTCCTCCCCGGAGACTTACGCGTCATGAGGACGCCCGTTGCCCACCATCACGTTCGGGTCGCCTCGTCGAGGAGGATCTGGGAGATCCGCTCGCGCAGCGCCGCCAGGGCGTGGCCGCCGCTGTTGCTGTTGTTCTCGCCGTTGGCGTCGTCCGCGCGCGGAGCGAGGGAGAACCCGGTGTAGAGGACGCGCCGTTCCTCGACGAGGGGCGGAGTCGACTCGTGGAGGGTGCAGGTCAGGTGCACCGTGATGTCGCCCGGCTCGGTCGGCACGGCGACGACGGGCAGGTACGGTCGCGATTTGGCGATTTCCACCGGCATCAGAACACGGTGGGATCCGGCGATGACGCGGAGCTGGCCGTTGGTCTCGCCGCTGCCGGTGACCGCGATCCCGACGACCATGTTCGAGCAGTTGTAGGCGTGGCGGCCGAAGTGGCAGTCGCGGTGAAAGCTCACGTCCGACGCGCCGACCGTGACACCGATCGGCTTGATGAGCGCTTCCAGGCCGCGACCGTCCACCGGACGCCGTTCGAGCAGGTCGCCGCCGGCCAGAACACCGCGTAAATGCTCCCAGCGTTCGCCCCGCAGGATCGCCGAGGTCGCGGGGGAGTGAGCGATGAACTCCTGGAGCCGCACACAGCGGCGGCTGCCGTCCTCCAGGGTCGCCCACCAGGAACGACCGTCACCCTCACGGTAGTGGGGGAGCGCCCGGTCGATGTCGGAGGAGACCTCGGTCATGTCCGCCGGGTCCAGCCAGCCGCGCAGGTGAAGGTAACCGGCCTCGCGCAGGAAATGCGCGACGTCCGCCGGATCGTCGGCCGGGGTGAAGACGCGCCCGAGGTCGATCGGGGTCCCGTGACGATCGACGAACTCGATCGTGTCGTCCACGACCGGCCAGCCCTCCAGCAGCGTCAGCCAGAGCGAGTCCCACGCGGAGACGTCCGCCTCGGACCCGTCGCGGTAGCGCAGCTCGCGCGCGATCAGCATCGCGTTGAACGATCGCTGGTTCTGCGCCCAGTCGGAGAACTCTGCCTCGCTGAGCGTCACGACAAGCGCGCCCTCGACGGTGCCGCGGGAGGCGGTCAGGGTCGTGCCGTCGCTCGAGAACGACCAGGAGGACGCGCCGATCTCGATGGAGAGTGGTGGTGCCTGTAAAAAGGCGATCCCCCGCGCGACGAGAGGGCCATGGCGCGAGACGAGTCCCGGGAATTCCCGCGCGAGAAAATCCTCGATGTCGACGTGGCGCAGGTCGGCATCGCGACGTGTACGGCGATCCAGGGCGATGGGCATGACGATTCTCCCGTCGGAGTGTGCCGCCGGCGAGCATCTTGCTGATCTTCTGTGTTCGGGTCGATTCGTGCCGCGGAAAAGCCGGGACACGCCGAAGATGCTCGAGACTCAACGTCGTCAGGAAACGGCCGGCGGCAACTCGGAATCCGCGTCCACCACTGATCGGCGCGGCTCGGTGACACGGCTCGACAATCGGCATGTCTGCGGGACTGAACCCTGGCCTGTGCACCCACCGCGGAACGTGTAGGAGCCTAATGCAGAGTTACTAGTGCGCGCAAGTGGCGAGCCGGACGTCGGCAACCCACGTCGGCTAGCCGCGCCGGCTCTCGACCGTGGCGGCGACGGTCGCCGCCACCTCCCGGTACCGGTCGAGGACGGAGGGGAGCGGCTCGGCCGTGCGGGTGACGGCGTCGGGGCGGTGCCAGGACGGCGGTGCGGCGCCGCCCGAGCGGGCCAGGACCGTCGCGGCCTGCCGGGCGGCACCGTCGGCGACGTACTCGCCGGGCGCGGGCACGGCGACGGGCACCCCGAGGATCGCGGGCGCGATCTCCTGGACGGCGCGTGACCGGGCGCCGCCGCCGACAAGGAACACCCGGTCGATGCGTACACCCTGGTCGCGCAGGGCGTCGAGGCAGCCCGCCATGAGGCAGAGCACGCCCTCCACGGCGGCGCGGGCGAGGTTGGCCGGGGTCATCGACGCCGGCGTGAGGCCGTGCAGGGAGCCGGTGGCGGTGGGCAGGTTCGGGGTGCGCTCGCCCTCGAGGTAGGGCACGAGCACCAGGCCCGCGGCTCCCGGCGGAACGCTCAGGGCGAGCCGGCTGAGCTCGTCGTGGCCGACGCCGAGCAGGGTTCCCGTCGCGTCGAGGACGCGGCTGGCATTGAGGGTGCAGGCGAGCGGCAGGTGGTGACCGGTCGCGTCGGCGAAGCCGGCCACCGCGCCGGTGGCGTCCCGGGTGGCGGCGGTGGCGACCGCGGCGACGACGCCGGAGGTTCCCAGAGACATCAGAGCCTCGCCCGGCCGCAGGTCCAACCCGAGCGCCGCCCCGGCGTTGTCGCCGCATCCCGGCCCCAGCAGCAGGTGGCCCCAGCCGGCGGAGGTGTCGCCCCGTCCCGCGATCTCCTCGGGACCGGCGACGGTCGGGAGCACGATCCGTTCGACGTCGCCGGGCGTGCGGCGCAGCGCCAGGGCCAGCAGGTCTCGCCGGTAGGCACCGCTGACGGCGTCGAAGTAGCCGGTGCCGGAGGCGTCGGAGCGGTCGGTCCGCAGGGTGTCCAACGACTGGGCGCCGGAGAGGCGCCAGGTCAGCCAGTCGTGGGGCAGCGCGACCGCGGCGATCCGGGCCGCGGCGTCGGGCTCGTGGTCGGCGAGCCAGCGCAGCTTGGTGACGGTGAACGAGGCGACCGGGACCAGGCCGACCGCGGCTGCCCACCGCTCGGCTCCCCGCCCGCCGCCGTGCTCAGCACCCAGCTTGGCTCCCTGCACGGCCTCGCCGTCGCCGAGCTCGGCGACGAGGTCGTCCGCCGCCTGGGCGGACCGGGTGTCGTTCCACAGCAGCGCGGGCCGGATGACCCGCCCGTCGCGGTCGAGCGCGATCATCCCGTGCTGCTGGGCGGCGACCGAGACGGCTTCGACGTCGCCGAGGCCGCCGGCCTGTTCGACCGCGGTGAGCAGGGCCGTCCACCAGTGTTCGGGGTCGATCTCCGTCCCGGGGGGATGGGGCGCGGTTCCCTGGCGGACGAGAGCGCCGGAGTCGGCGTCCCGGATGACCACCTTGCACGACTGGGTGGACGAGTCGATCCCCGCGACGAGCGCCATGACGGCGGGCCGGCTCAGCCGGCCGAACGGGCGGCTGCCGCGCCCGGGGCGGGCGAGCCGACGAGGTGCTCGATCGCCAGTTGCTGGAGCCGCACGAAACCGAAGTCCCGCTCGGCCGCCTTGGCCGGGTCGAAGCCGTCGTCCGAGGCGAGGAGGTCGGCCGCGGTCTCGCCGGGGGCGAGGGTGGGCTCGGCCAGCTCGAACACCCCGGCGTAGGCCATCGCCTCCTGGACGACGGGGTCGGCGCGGAATGCCGCCGCCTTCTCGGCGAGCAGCAGGTAGGTCGACATGCACGCCCGCGCCGACTCCCAGACCCCGGCCATGCCCTCCGTCCGCGACGGCTTGTAGTCGAAGTGGCGGGGACCGGTGTACCGGGGGCCGTCCGGGTAGCCCGGGAAGCCGTTCTCGAGCAGGTCGACGGTGAAGAACGCCGAGACGAGATCGCCGTGCCCGAAGACCAGGTCCTGGTCGTACTTCAGGCCCCGCTGCCCGTTGAGGTCGATGTGGAAGAGCTTCCCGCTCCACAGCGCCTGGCCGAGCGCGTGGGTGTAGTTGAGGTTGGCCATCTGCTCGTGCCCGGTCTCCGGGTTGAGTCCGACGAGGTCGCCGTGCTCCAGCTCGGCGATCAGCGCCAGCGCGTGCCCGACGGTGGGCAGGAAGATGTCGCCGCGTGGCTCGTTCGGCTTGGGTTCGAGCGCGATTCGCAGGTCGTAGCCCTGGCTTTTGATGTAGCCGGCGACGGTGTCCAGGCCCTCCCGGTAGCGCTCCAGCGCGGCGAAGACGTCCTTCGACCCGTCGTACTCGCTGCCCTCCCGGCCGCCCCACATGACGAACGTGGTCGCGCCGAGCTGGGCCGCGAGGTCGACCGCGCGCAGCACCTTGCGCAGGCCGAACCGGCGCACGCCGCGGTCGTTCGAGGTCAGGCCGCCGTCCTTGAAGACGGGATGGGTGAAGGTGTTCGTGGTCACCATCTCGATGACCAGGCCGGAGGCGTCCGTGGCCTCCTTCAGCCGGCGGGACGCCCGCGCGTCGTCGTCGGCGTCGAAGGGGAAGAGGTCGTTGTCGTGCAGGGTGATGCCCCAGGCACCGATCTCGGCCAGCCGGTCGGCGTACTCCCACGGGTCGAGGGCCGTCCGGGTCGGCAGGCCGAAGGGGTCGGTGCCAGTCCAGCCGACGGTCCACAGGCCGAAGGAGAACTTGTCCTCGGGGGTGGGCTGTCGTGGCATGACTGCTCCGATCCGTGCTGCTCCGAAACCGCATCTTTAGTATTTTGATAAAACATAATCCTGGGTAGCGGTAGCGTCAACGGGTGCCCCTGGAACTGTCCGGACCTCGACCGACAAACGGCGCCCGGCAGGCAACCCTGCGTGAGAGCAACCTCGCCCTGGTAGCCCGCACCGTCGCCGCCGCGGCGCCGGCGTACCTTTCGCGGGCGGACGTCGCCGGGGCGACCTCGATGACCCGGGCCACCGCGTCCCGCCTCGTCGACGAGCTCGTCGCCGGCGGTGTCGTGGACGAGCTGGGCCCGGACGAGCTGGACCGGCCCGCGCCCCGCCGCGGCCGGCCAGGGACGCCGCTGGCCCCGGGCTCGCGGATCGCGGCGCTGGGGCTTCAGATCGACGCCGGATTCCTGGCGGCCAGGGTGATCAACCTGCGCGGCCAGGTCCTCGCCGAGTGGGTCGCGAGTGGAGATCTCGTCGCGAGCCCGCCGGAGGTGGTGCTGCGTCGCCTCGACGCCGCGAGCGGCGACGTCCTGTCCCGGCTGCCCGCCGGATCCCGCCTCGTCGGAGCCCGGCTCGCCCTGCCCGGCATCGTCGCCGTGGGGGAGGGGCGGCTGCTGCGGGCACCGACCCTCGGCTGGTCGGACCTGCGACCGGTCGACGTGCTGGGCGCCGGAACGCTCGCCGAGCTGCCGTTGACGATCGGAAACGAGGCCGACCTGGCCGCGTGGGCGGTCGCCGAGAGCGCGCCGGGCCGCGCGGGCCCACTGCCGGACTTCGTCTACCTCTCGGGCGGGATCGGCATCGGCGGCGCCGTGGTCCGGGACGGTGCGGTCATCACCGGCCGCCACGGCTGGGCGGGTGAGGTCGGGCATGTGTGCGTCGACCCCAACGGCCCGAGCTGCCCGTGCGGGTCGACCGGCTGCCTGGAGCGCTATGCCGGACGGCACACGCTGCTCGCCGCCGCCGGACTGGCCGACACCGTGTCGCCCGAGCTGCTGCGCGAGCGGGTGGCGGCCGGCGATCAGCAGGCGTGCCAGGCCGTGGCCGTGGCCGCGTGGGCCCTCGGGATCGCGCTGGCCAGCGTCATCAACATGTTCGACGTTCCCACCGTCGTTCTCGGGGGCTACCTCGGTCAGATCGCCGGCCTGCTGCGCGCGGACCTCGACCCGGCCATGCGGGCCCGCGTGCTGTCGGCCCGCTGGGCCGCGCCGGCGATCGTCGCGGCCGAGCCCGGCGCCGCCCCCGGTGCCACCGGCGCGGCCTTCGCCGAGCTGGCGGCGGTGATCGCCGACCCGGCGCGTTGGACCGTCCGGCCGGCGGCCCGGGACATGGAACTGCGTAGCGGCTGAGGAGCGGCGCGGGGACGGCCGTCCCCGCGGGTCCCGGTAGGGAGAGACCGGCCGGAGCCGACGGGCGATGAGATCAGCCGGCGCGCCCAGAAACCAGACAGATCCGTTCGGTTACTGGCGGGTGCCCGCGCCGCCGCGCGGACGACCGAGCAGACAACTGCCGGTAAGCAGCCGGACCGTTCACTCTGGTGATGGCCCTCGCCTGGGCGGACTGGAGGCCACCGGCCAGAGGCGTCCCTGCCGGCGGTTGACCGAAACCATACGGCATCGTAGCGTTCTGCCTCGTCGTCCCATGTCGGCGCGGTACCTTGGAGGCACTCTGATGGCGCACTTCACCAAGCCCGTCGAAGGCAGCTGGACAGAGCACTTCCCCGACCTCGGAACCGATTTCGTCTCGTTCGAGGACTCGATCTCACCGGAGCACTACGAGCTGGAACGCAGGGCGATCTTCGAGCGGAGCTGGCTCAGCGTCGGCCGCGTGGAGCAGGTCCCGAAGCGGGGGAGCTACTTCACCAGGGAGATCCACGCCGCCCGAGCCTCGATCATCGTCGTCCGCGACAACGAGGACCAGATCCGCGCCTTCCACAACGTCTGCCGTCACCGCGGCAACAAGCTGGTGTGGAACGACTTCCCGCACGAGGAGGTCGAGGGCACCGCGCGCCAGTTCCAGTGCAAGTACCACGCCTGGCGCTACGGGCTCGACGGCGCGTGCACCTTCGTCCAGCAGGAGACGGAGTTCTTCGACCTCGACAAGTCGAAGCTCGGTCTCGCGGCGGTGCGCTGCGAGGTCTGGGAGGGCTTCGTCTTCGTCAACCTCGACAACGAGGACACCACCCCGGTGCGCGAGTACCTCGGGCGGTTCGCGAAGGGCATGGAGGGTTACCCGTTCGACCAGATGACCGAGGTCTACCGGTACCGGGCGCACGTCAAGAGCAACTGGAAGCTCTACATCGACGCGTTCGCGGAGTTCTACCACGCGCCCGTCCTGCACGCGAAGCAGTACGTCGGCGACGAGTCCCGCAAGCTCATCGGCTACGGCTACGAGGGGCTGCACTACGACCTCGACGGCCGGCACTCGATGCAGTCCGCGTGGGGCGGCATGTCACCGCCCAAGGACCTCTCCATGGTGAAGCCGATCGAACAGGTTCTGCGCAGCGGGAACTTCGGGCCGTGGGACCGTCCCGACATCACGGGGCTCGACCCGCTGCCCGAGGGCGTCAACCCGTCGGGCCACCGGGCGTGGGGCAACGACTCGTACGTGTTCTTCCCGAACTTCATGATCCTGATCTGGGCGCCGGGCTGGTATCTCACCTACCACTACTGGCCGACCGCGTACAACCAGCACATCTTCGAGGGAACGCTGTACTTCGTCCCGCCGAAGAACGCGGCGGAGCGCCTGCGGCACGAACTGGCCGCGGTCACCTTCAAGGAGTTCGCGCTGCAGGACTGCAACACCCTCGAGGCGACGCAGACCATGCTCGAGTCCCGCGCGGTCCGGAATTTCCCCCTTAACGACCAGGAGATTCTCATCCGTCATCTCCACAAGTCCGCGAACGACGTCGTCGCCGCCTACCAGGCCGCGGCGAAGTGACCCCGGGCCGGGTCAGCCGTTGGAGCCCTCGGCGCAGAGCTCTTCCTGGATGACGTCGAACGTGGTGCCCGAAGGGCCGACCTGGACGAAGGCATGGCAGGCGATCGGCTTGCCGGCGTTGTCGCGCAGGTCGACGGGTGCGACGAGGCCCCCGGCGTCGTAGTCGGGGACGGCGCGCAGCGCCTTGATGAACCCCGCACGGGTGGGGCAGGGGCCAGCCAGGTCGAGTCCGCGCAGGAACATGTCGGCCGAGATGTAGGTGAACATCGCGAACTGCTGTTCCGGGTTCACGGTCTCCGGCGCGTAGCGGGTCATCGCGGCGCGGTAGCGCTCGATCGCGGGCCCGCCGGCTTCGAAGGGGCGGAAGAACACCGGGAGCGAGACGCCGGCGGGGGCCGGGCCGGAGGTGGCCAGCAGGCTACGGTCGTAGCCGGAGAGCGCGACGCTGACAGCGAGGTGCAGGCCGTTCCTGCGCGTCGCCTGGACGACGTCGGCGAAGTCGTTCGCCGCGGTGATGCCGAGCAGGCTGTCGGCACCGGACTCGGCGATCTGGCGGGCTGTCCGGTCGGGGTTGTCGATGGTGGCGGAGTAGGGAAGCACCGCGACGACGGTGAGCCCCAGGGCCTGCAGGTGCTGTGAGTAGGTGGCCACGATGTCGGAGCTGAAGGCCGACTGCCCCGAGGTCACCAGGGCGACCTTCCTGCCGCCACCGGCCTGGATGTACCGGCCGATGATCTCGGGTGAGGCCGAGTACATGTAGGAGAACATGTTCGCGTGCCCGGCCCAGGCCGGTTCGGCGGCGAGCCCGGTGACCGGCACCCCCTGGCCTGTCAGGTAGTCCAGCGAGTCGCCGGTGACGGCGCTGCTCATCACCAGGCCGAAGACGGAGTCGGTGCGGATCAGGCCCTCGGTGACCTTCGCGTTGACCGGGCCCGAGCTCTCGTCGTCGCGCCACTGGTAGACGATCCGGCGGCCGTGAACGCCGCCCTCGGCGTTGGCCAGGCTGATTCTCGCGTCGAAACCGGCGCGGGCGGAGGAGAAGGCACTGCCGGCCCCTCCGGAGTCGGAGTACACGAACCCGAGCGTGATCCGGTCGGGTGTCACCCCGGGGGAGCCGCAGGCCGCGGCCGCGTCGGGCCGGGTTCCCGGCGCGGAACAGGCGGTGACGGCGAGGAGGATCGCGGCCGCCGCCGCTGCCACGGACGATCTGGCCAAGGTGCGTGAACGCATGCGGGTTTCCTTCAGCGGTACTTGGTGAGGACGACGGAGATCCCGGGTGGTCGCCAGGCCAGGGCGACGCCGGCCTTTCCTCCGCGGTCGGGATACGGGAAGGGGATCCGGCGTGCGCCGTCAGGCGCGGCGGGCGGACAGCGGTACGGTCCGCGAGCAGTGGATGTCGTCACTGCTGAGCGCGGCCAGCACGGTGACGTCGCCGGGCTCGAGGCCGCGGGTGCCGTCGGCCATCGTGTAGAACAGCCGCTCGACCGGGGCTTCGAGGAGAACGCGCCGCGTCTCTCCCGCGGCCAGGGCCAGGCGGGTGAAACCGAGGAGCTGGCGGACGGGGCGGACGACAGTCGCGGCTTCGTCCCGTGCGTAGAGCTGTACGACGGTCTCGCCGTCGACGGCGCTGGTGTTCGACACGACGAGCCGCGCCCGCAGCAGTCCGTCGATCTCCTCGACCGCCGGTTCGGCTGACTCGTCGAGGGCGATGTCGAAGGAGCTGTAGGAAAGGCCGTGCCCGAAGGCGTAGAGCGGGGCGTCGTCGTCGAGGTCGTTGTAGCCGTGCCGGGTGCCGGTGGGATGGTCGTAGCCGCTGCCGAAGTGGTGCCCGTGGTAGGTCGGGATCTGGCCCAGATGCCGGGGGAAGGCGCTCGGGAGCTTTCCGCTCGGGTTGATCGCACCGAACACGGCCCCTGCGATCGCCGGGCCGGCTTCTTCGCCGAGCAGTGGTGCGAGAAGGACTGCGCGCGAGGCCCGAGCCACGCTGCCGAGGAGGAGGGGACGTCCGGAGACCACCACGGTCACCAGGGGCCTGCCGGTCGCGGCGAGCAGGGCGACGAGCTTGTCCTGCTCGCCGGGCAGGCCGGGGGACGCGGTGGACTGGCCCTCCCCGGCGGTGTTGTTCCCGACCCATCCGGTCCGCTCGCCGACGACGGCGATGACGACGTCGGCGACCGCCGCGGCCACCGCCGCCTGGTCCAGTGCATGCTCAGGGTCGGCCTCGAACCGGCCGAGCGGAACGAACTCGACGGTCGGGTCGAAGCCCCGCAGCGCGTCGAGCACGGTGGGCGCCTCGGGGTGGATCCGCCGGGCCTCCGCCTCGAACCTCTCGTCGAACCCCGGCATCCGCGGCTGGAAGATGTCGGTGAACACGAAGGTGGCCGGATCGACGCCGGGCACCTGCCCCGTCATCACCGCCGTCATTCCCAGCGGCATCTCGGCGTTGGAGACGGAGGTGTAGGCGCCGAAATGGATGCGCAGCTCGTCGGCGGCCGGGCCCACGACGACGATGCGCCCACCCCGAGGTGCCAGGGGCAGGGTGCCGTCGTTGGCGAGCAGGACCAGGCCACGGGCGGCGATGGCGCGGCGCACCTCGGCCGCCTCGGCCCGGTCCGGGGGCGCCGCGGCGGACGCGGCGCGTGGCGCCGCCATCCCCGGGATGAGTCCGACGCGGGCCTTGACGGTGAGGACCCGGGTGACCGCCGTGTCGAGGACGTGTTCGTCGAGACGGCCACCGGTGACCTCGTCGGCCAGGTGGGAGAAGTTCACGTCGCCGGGGAGCTCGACGTCCAGGCCGGCGCTGATCGCCTGGACGGCGGCCTGCCCTTCCGAGGACGCGGTGTGGTAGATCGTCCGCAGCATGTCCACGGCGCTGTAGTCGCTGACCACGATGCCGTCGAAGCCGAGCTGGCCGCGGAGCAGGTCGGTGAGCAGCCAGCGGTCAGCGGCGCAGGGCACGCCGTCGAGCTCGTTGTAGGAGTTCATGACGGCGACCAGGCCGGCCTCGGTGATGGCGCGGCGGAACGGCTCGGCGTACTCGTCGATCAGGGCGCGGCGTCCCAGCTGGGTGACCGCCTGGTTGAGGCCGCCCTCGGAGGCGCCGTACCCGGCGAAGTGCTTTCCCGTCGCGAGCAGGCCGGAGTCGCCCTCGGGGCCCTGGACACCCCGGACGAAGGCGACCGAGAACTGGGCGGCGAGCTCGGGGTCCTCACCGTACGTCTCGTGCACGCGGCCCCAGCGGGGATCCCGCGCGAGGTCCATGACCGGGGAGAAGGCGAGGTGGATGCCGGTCTCCCGCATGTGGGCGGCGCTCACGGCCGCCGCGCGGGTCACCAGCGCCGGGTCCCAGGTCGCCGCCTGCGCCCAGGCGGTCGGGAACTGCGAGCCCGAGACATGCAGGAAGCCGTTGACGGCCTCGTTGTGCGCGAGGGCCCCGATGCCGAAGGGGGCGACCGCACGCACCGCCGACTGGATCCGGTCGAGCGCGGACCGCAGGCTCGCCGCGTCGTGGCCGAGGAACCAGGACAGGGACAGGTGACCGGCCCCGTGCGGGCGCAGTGACGGCACCCGGCTGACGTCGATGTCCGGACTGGCCGGGCGCGGCCCCTCGCCACGGACGATGAGATCGGTTACCGCGAACCCCGTCAGCTGGGCGATCTTCTGGTCCAGCGTCAGCCGGGACACCAGGTCCGGGACCTTGCCGGGGCTCAGCGTGCTGCGGGTCACCTCGGGGTTCCTTCTTCGCTGGTCGGGTAGCGCAGGCCGATCTGGGCCCGGGCGGCGTCGAGGGTGCGCATGACCGACACGGATTCCGCGAGCGGCATGAGGTCGCTTTCCAGCTGCCCGGCGCGCAGCCGGTCGTGGATGTGACGGGCCTGGTGGTGCAGGCCGCCTCCGGCCCTGTCGCCGGGGCCCGGGCCGCCGGGGCCGGTTCCGGTAAGGGCGGCGGGGTCGAGGGCGGCGGGCAGGCTCAGGTGCTCGGTGCCGAACGGGCCGCGCAGGACCAGTTCGTCCGGGCAGTGCATCATCGCGGGCAGCTCGATGCTGCCCGTGGTGCCGGTGATACGGCCGGTACAGGCGAGGCCTGCCCGCAGGGATGCCTTGGCGAGGGCCACCGCGCCCGTGTCGTAGCCCGTCATGACGGCGGTGTGCTCGTCGACGCCGGTCTCGCCGAGCTGGGCGAACGCGGCGACCCGGTCCGGTTCGCCGAGCAGCATGCTGGCCAGCGACAGGGGGTAGACGCCCAGGTCGAGCAGGGCGCCGCCGCCCTGGGCCGGATCGAACAGCCGGTGCGACGGATCCATCGGGAGCCGGAAGCCGAAGTCACCGTCGACGGCGAGGACGGTGCCGATCGCGCCGTCGGCGACCAGCTCCCGGATCCGGACGTAGGCGGGCAGGAAGCGGCTCCACATCGCCTCCATCAGGAACTGCCCGCGCGCGCGGGCAGTGGCCACCATGTCGGCGGCCTGGTCCGCGTCGAGGGCGAACGGCTTCTCGCACAGCACACCCCGCCCGGCGTTCAGGAACAGCAGCGTGTGGCGGTGGTGGTGGGAGTGCGGGGAGGCCACGTAGACGACGTCGACGCCGTCGTCGGCGGCAAGCTCCTCGTACGATCCGTAGCTGCGCCGGCGTGGCACGCCGAACTTCTCGCCGAACTCGTCGGCGGTCCGCTGGTGCCGCGAGCCGACGGCGACCAGCTCGGCGTCGGGCAGGCGGCTGAGCGCCTGCGCGAACCCGTTCGCGATGGAGCCGGTGCCCGCGATCGCCCAGCGCAACGACATGAGACGTCCTCGATTCAGGTGAGTCCGCCGGCGCGGGCGACCTTGCCGAGCCAGCGGGCGGAGGGTTTGACGGTGCGGGTGAAGGTGGTGCGGTCGACGGCGATGAGCCCGAAGGTCATCTGGTAGCCGGACGTCCACTCGAAGTTGTCGAGCAGGGACCAGTGCAGGTACCCGCGGACGTCGACGCCGTCGGCGATGGCGCCGGCGAGTCCCTCGAGCGCGGCGGTGGTGTAGGCGATCCGGGCGTCGTCGTCGTCGGTGGCCATGCCGTTCTCGGTGACCAGCACCGGCACGCCGGCGTGCTCGGCGGCGAGGCGGACGGTGTGGCCCAGGGCCTGGGGGTAGATCTCCCAGCCGGTCTGCGTGGTGATGGCCTCCACGGCCTTGCGGTGCGCGTTCGCCATCACCTCGACGCTGGGGGCGGCCCACGCCGCGCCCGACAGTGCCTCGCCTGACCGCGCCTCGCCGGGATCCTGGCCCTCGTTGCCGGTCGACAGGCCGAGGGTCTCGTCGCGGGACGCGGCCGGGATGACACCGAGATGCACCATCAGGGAGATGACGTTCGGCTCGTTGAACGTGCACACCCAGGGCACCAGGTCACCAATGTGCTCGGTCACCCGGCCCGCGTACCGGGCGAACCGGTCCGCCGCCGCCGGATTGCTCCACCCTCCCGCGTCGGCGAACCACCGCGGTGTCGAGAAGTGGCTGTAGGTCACGACCGGGGTGACTCCGTGCTCGAGGCACGTGCCGACCATCCGGCGGTAGTGGTCGAGAGCGGCCCGGGAGAAATAGCCCTCCTCCGGCTCGATTCTCGCCCACTCGACCCCGAACCGGTAGGCGTTCAGGCCGAGACCGGCCAGGGTCGCGATGTCCTCCGGGTACCGGTGGTAGTGGTCGCAGGCGTCGCCTGACGGCTCGGCGAACGTCGAGTTCTTCGCCCATTCGCTGCGCCACATGCCGGAGTTGACGTTGCCGCCCTCCACCTGGTGCGCCGCGGTCGAAGCACCCCAGAGGAAGTCCTCGGGGAATGTGCTCATGATCGTTGGATCTCCTGAGCCGGATGCTTTCGTGGGACGGGGACGGCTGTCAGCCGGCGGCGGGGAAGAAGTTCTTCCGCGCGGGGTCGAACGTGTAGAGACGGGGCGGGATCGCGCCGTGCGGGGTCTCGCGGCTGTAAGTGGCCTTGTCCCGGTAGCTGGGGACCTGGAAGGAACCGAGCGAGAAGGCGGCCTGCTGGAACGACTGGTAGGTGAGGTCCTCACCGGCCTTCTCGGTGATCGCCTGGAACAGGGCCAGGTAACGGCAGGCGACGCCCTCGGACGTTCCGGGTCCGGGCTCACCTGAGGGCACGGTCGCCGGGTCGACCAGCTTGCCGGTGAGCGCCGGCATCGCGGCCTCGATGGTGGCGACGCACGCGGCGTTGGCCGGCTCGGAGTAGTCGTTGACCAGCCCGAGGGCCGCGGCACCGGTCACGACGGCCGGGTCGTGGTCGCCCGGGCTCAACAGGTAGGCCTGGGCCTGACTGGTACTGGCGAACAGCAGCCTGGGGCGGTAGTCGGTCTTCCCGAGCTCGGCGGGGAACTGGGTCTGGGAGCCGCCGACCAGGAGCACGGTGTCGACCCCCGCGGCCCGGAACTTCTGGATGAAGACGCCGAACTGCTGGGAGACCGCGGCCGCGTCACTGATGTCGGCGTCGAGGATGCCGGTCTCGGTCACCGGGACCTGGAGACGCCGCAGGGCCGGCAGGACGACCTTGTCCGCCGAGGCCTGGTCGTCCCGGTAGGCGACGACCGCGACCTTCTTGCCCGCCAGGGCGTTGTCGGCGGTGAACAGCTCGATGCCGTCGGCCAGCTCGTCCCCGCCGCGCAGGTCGGAGACCCACGGAGCCTGCGCCTTGGCGTAGCGCTCCGCGGTGAGGTCACCGCCGACGAGCGCCGTCTTGTGGGTCTGGACATAGCACAGCGCGTCCTCGGCGTTGAGGCTTCCGAGCACGGCGAAGACCTTCTCGTCCTGGGTCAGCTTGACGCAGGTCTCCTGGGCGCCGGCGGGGGAGATGACGTCGACCGCGCCGTACACCGGGATGATCTTCCTGCCCTGGATGCCGCCCGCGGCATTGACCTTGTCTACCAGGGCTTGGAAGGTGGCCTGGTAGTCGCCGTGGTCGATGTCGACGTACTGCTTGACGACCTCGAGGTCGGGGTAGACAAAGCCGATCTTGATGCTGTCGGCCGTGACGCCCGGCGAGATCGCCGGCGCCGGCGGGGCCGGGAACGCGTTCGAGGTGGGGCTGCTGGCCGGGGGGTCGTCCGACTCGACGCTGCAACCGGCTAATACGAGCGCGGCTCCCGCGGCGATCAGCATGAGCGGACGGCGCCAGCGATGGTGCGAGGTCATGTCAGAGGTGCTCCGTATTCCTGGAGGATTTGTACGGTGAGGTGCAGCCGGTGGACCGGCGGAGTTACGAGGGCACGACCGCGTCGGTCGGCGTGTGGTGGTCCTCGGGGTCCGGGGTCGCCGGGGCTTTTCCACTGCGTTCGATGGCGCGTTCGTCGGTGCCGAGATAGCTGGCGATGACCCTGGGGTCGTTGCGGACGGCGTCCGGTGCTCCGCTGGCGATGATCTGGCCGGTTTCGAGGCAGTAGACGCGGTTGCTGATGCTCATGATCAGTGGCATGTCGTGTTCGATGACGAGCATGGCGGCGCCGAGCTCGCGGCGGATCTCCTGGATGAGCGGGCCGAACGCCTCGGTTTCGCGTTGGGCGACGCCGGCGGTGGGTTCGTCGAGGCACAGGACCTGGGCGTCGAGGGCCAGCAGGCCGGCGAGCTCGACGATGCGGCGCGTGCCGGTGGACAGGTCGGCGATGAAGGCGTCGGCGTAGCGGCCGAGGCCGAGGAAGCCGATGAGGTCGTCGGCGTTCGAGCGTTTCGCGCGTTCGGCGCGGAAGGTGTGCGGCAGGTGCAGGGCGGTGGAGGGCAGCCCGGTGCGGCCGCGGGCCTCCAGCGCGATCTGGACCGTCTCGCGGACGGTGAGCTCGGGGAACAGCGCGGCGGCCTGGAAGGTGCGGCCGACACCGCCGCGGGCCCGGGCCGCCGGGCTGGCGGTGGAGACGTTCCGGCCGAGCAGGGTGACGGTGCCGGCGGCGGGGACGAAACCGCCGATGGCGTTCATCAGGGTGGACTTCCCGGCGCCGTTGGTGCCGATGAGGCCGACGATCTCGCCGGGCATCACGGTGAGCGAGACGCCGTCGACGGCGGCCCGGCCCCCGAAACGCACCCGGACGTCGCTGGTCTCGAGGACGGGGGTGTTCTCCGGGAGCGGCGGTCGGGTGGTGTGGGTGAGTGCCGGGGGCACGGTCGAGACGCTCTTCGCCGGGGGGGTGGTGCCGAGCCTGCTGTCCGCCCAGGCGAGGAGGGCGTCGCGGGCGCTGTAGCCGATCTGGACCAGGCCGCCGGGGAAGTAGAGCAGCAGGACCAGCAGGCCCAGGCTGGACGTCAGCAGCGGGACGATGTCGTTGTCGGGGAAGAAGGACGGCAGGCCGATGACCCACAGCGAGCCGAGCAGCGGGCCGGTGACCGAGCCGAGACCGCCGATCACCACGATGGAGACCAGGAGCAGCGAGTCGGGGCTGAGGAAGTACCTGTCGGCGTAGGGGACGTTCTGGACGGCGCCGGCGAGCAGGCTGCCGCCGAGCCCGGCGATCCCGCCGGCGAGCGCGAACGCGCGCAGTTTCACCCGGGTGGGGGCGACGGTGTACGCGGCCGCGGTGGCGGGGTTGTCGCGGACGCCGATGGTGGTCCGTCCGATCCCGGACCTGCGCAGCCGGGCCACCACGAGCAGGACCAGGACCAGGACGATCAGGACGAGGTAGTAGTAGGCCCGTTGGGTGGTGACGTCGATCCCGAAGACGGTGCTTCGCGGGAACGAGGCGGTGTTGCCGCCCTCGTCGTGGAACACGTCGCGGCGGTAGAGGTACTGCTCGGCCGCGATCCCGAACGCGAAGGTGCTGACGGCCAGGAGCAGTCCGCGCACCCGCAGCGCGCCCGCTCCGACCACGGCGGCCAGAGCCGCGGTGAACACCGTGGCGATGGCGACGGCCGCCGGGAAGGGCAGGGCGTTCAGCTCCACGACGGAGCCGCCGACCTGCAGGCGCAGGCCACGGTTGAGCGCGGCGGCGAGCAGCGCGCCCAGCCCCGCGAAGGCCATCTGGCCGAGGGAGAGCTGCCCCGCCCAGCCGGTCAGGATCGTGATCGAGGCGGCGCAGATCGCGTAGCCGAGGATCACGGTGTAGAGCAGGTGCCGGGAGGGCTGGGCGACGAGCAGGGGCAGGACGACGGCGACCAGGCCGAGCAGGACCAGCGGGGCGCGTTCGAGCTGGCGGACCCACCAGAGCCCGCGTAGCCGGTCGGGCACGGGCTTGATCTTCGGGGCGAAGGAGAACGACGACGACTCGGTGTCACGGCCGCGGCTGACGAAGAACACCGCAGCCAGCACCACGACGAAGATCGTCATATCGGTGAGGCCGGGCTGGTCGAGCCAGTTGAACTGGATGAACGACTGGGCCAGGCCCAGGGCGATCCCGGCGAGCAGGGCGACGCGGAACGACGTCATCCGGGCGATCACCGCGGCGGCCAGGGCCCGGAGCAGGGTGGTGGGGCCGAGGGTGGTGATCTGGGTCAGGGACTGGTTCTGCGCGGAGACCAGGATCAGGCACAGCGTCCCGATCAGCCCCGCCACCGCCCAGACCGCCGTCGACACGGTCTTGGGGCTGATGCCCTGCAGGCGGGCGAGCTCGGGGTTGTCCGCGGCGGCCTTGACCGTCCGGCCGAGCACGGTCCGGCCGAGGAACAGGCTGAGCCCGAGCGCGACGAGGGGCACCGTGACCAGGACGCTGAGCTGTGCCCCGCTGATCGTGAGGTCACTGACCGGCGACCAGCTCCCCGACCAGGGCACCGGGTAGGACTCGCGCGGGTAGTCGTCGAGGTCGGGCAGCGAGGTGACGACGGTCAGCGCGAGCTGGGCGACGCCGATGGTCGCGACCAGCAGGATCACCCGTGGCGCGGCGAACAGCCGGCGGATCACCGTGAGGTCGACCAGGGCGCCGAACAGCACACCTACGAGCAGCGCGATGGCCAGCGAGATCCAGTACGGCACGTTGTAACGCACCGTGAGCAGCGCGAAGAGGGCCGAGCCGACCAGGCCCATGTTCGCCACCGCGAAGTTGATGACGCGGGTGGAGCGGTGGACCAGGACGATGCCGACCGCGAGCAGGCCGATGACCAGCCCGGTGACCGCGCCGTCGAAGAGCAGTTGGGTGGTGGGCAGTTCCATGGCGGGTCAGCCGCCTTCCCGGCCGAGGAACACCGCGCGGGCGAGATCGTCGCGTTCGGCGAGTTCGCGGGCCGGGCCGGTGAAACGGACCTGGCCCTTCTCCAGGAACACGGCCCGGTCGGCGATGGCGAGGGCGATGTTCAGCGACTGTTCGACGACGATGATCGTCAGGCCGTCCTGTTTGAGGCGTTCGAGGATCGCCAGCAGGTCCTGCACCACCACCGGGGCCAGCCCGAGGGAGAGCTCGTCGATGAGGAGGACCTCGGGGTCGTGCAGCAGCACCATCGCCAGCGCCAGCATCTGCTGCTGCCCACCCGACAGCGACCCCGCCCGCTGGCCCTGCCGGCTCTCGAGGTCGGGGAACAGGCCGAGCACGTAGGCGAAACGCCGCTCCCGGCCGGCGGCGTCGCGGCGCATCCGGAACGCGGCCATCTCCAGGTTCTCGCGCACCGTCATCCCGGGGAAGACGCCCTTGCCGCCGGGCAGCAGGTGCACCCCGTACTTCCCGCGCTGTTCCGGCGAGACGTAGGTGATGGTCCGCCCGCCGAGGCGGACCACCCCGCGCGACGGGGTTCCCAGGCCGCAGATGACTTTCAGAATGGTGGACTTGCCCGCGCCGTTGGTGCCCAGCAGCGCCAGGGTCTCGCCCTTCTTCACGTCGAAGGCGACGTCGAACAGGACCTGCACCGGCCCGTAGGAGAAGTCGATGTTGTTGACCTGCAGTGCCGGGACGTCGTCCGGGTTCTCGCGCTGCCGGTCGCGTTCGGCGAGCTCCTCGCGCAGGTCCGCCACCACCAGCGAAAGGTCGTTCTTCACGAACGACGCGCTGCGGATCATCATGAGGCCGCCGACCGCGGTGGCGGGGATGCCGATCACCAGCACGGCGACCCGTGGGTCGTAGGCGTTGCTGATCAGCCCGGAGAGGATGGCGCCGCCGGTCGCGCCGATGAAGAACATGTAGACCGCCGCCAGCGCCAGGCCCAGCCCGCGCAGCCGGTACGGCGTGACCGACTGCATCACCGGGCCCACCATCGAGAACGCGACCGAGGAGAACACCGCGCCCGGGATGCTGGCCAGCATGAAACCGACCCAGTTCGGCATGAACCACTGGACCGGCAGCAGCACCGCACCCGGCAGAATGCACAGCCCCAGCAGAGCCACGGCCCGGGCCGGATCCCGGTGGTAGAGCCGGTCGTACCGCGGCCCGACGATCGGCAGGGCGACGAGCAGAGCGGCGCCGCCGAGTGAACCCATCAGGCCCCGCTGGAACGTCGACATCCCGTAGTGGTCCTCGGCCCACAGGTTCGCCAGCACGCTCGTGGTGAACAGGCTGAAACCCAGCGCGGAGAACGCGACGATCGCGGTCTTGACGGTCCGGATGCGCAGCAGCCGGGCGAACGCCGCCTCCACCGAGATCGGCATCGGCTCGGCGTCCTCGACCACCTCGCCCAGCACCGATTTCATCTCGTGCTGGCCGCGCGGCGGTTCCGGCAGGCGGAAGGCGAAGACCGCCACCGCCAGGGCCGGCAGGCCGAGGATGAGGAACGGCCAACGCCAGCCGTCAGCCCCGCCCGCCAGCGTGGCGATGCCCGCGACCACCAGGGGACTGAGCGCGCCCGCGGTACGCGCCGCACCGAAGTTCGCCGCGGAGATCCGTCCCCGGACCCCGATCGGATAGGTGTCGGCGAGCAACGATCCGTGTACCGAGTTGTTGCTCGACTTCGCCACCCCGACGCCGAACCGGGCCAGGAAGAACAGGAACGCGTTCGCCGCCAGTCCGCTCGCCAGCACCATCACCGAGAACACGACACCCGCCCAGCCGATGACCCGGGAGCGCCGGCATTTGTCCGCCAGCCAGCCCATCGGCAGCGCACCGAGCACGAGGAACGCCCCGGCGGCCGCGGAGATGAACACGATCGCGCCGTCGCTCAACCCGAACGCGTCCCGGATGTCCGGCGCCAGCGTCGTCAGCGCCGCCGACTCCAGCTCGTCCAGCGCCGACAGCGTCATCAACGTCAGGAACGTCACCGAACCACCGGCGGTCAGCCCCTGCCGCAACGACAGCCGCTCACCGCCCACACCCGGCAGCAGCTCGTCCGCGAACAACACCTCACGCTGTGAATCAGCCTGCTGCGCCCGCCGTTGCGCCTCCGCCTCGATCAGCCCAGCCGCCAGCCCTGCCGCGACCCCCGCCGACGTCGCTTCTGGTGCCGCCGTCACCGGATCGGTGGGCGTGCTCACGACAAACGCCGGTCAGTTAACTGTGCACAGGTAATGCAGGTGAGCATGGAGATCTCCGTAAGAATCCGCTGACCTCGGTCAGCGACTGGCACCCGGCGAGAACCCGGCCCGGAAAGGCGGCGGTCGGGTTTCCTGATAGGTGCGGCCGGTGGTTCAAGGGCGTGTGTCGCTGACGGTGACGTCCGAGAGGAAGGAACGGCGGCCGTCCAGCTCGGCGACTTTTCCGACGACGTCGAAGCTGCCGCGCAGGTGGATGTCGTCGGAGGAGCTGCCCGCGAGAATCTGGACGGGGCCGGGTTCGAGAACGAATCCGCCGTCGAGGGCGACGTAGCCGAGCTGGCTCATGGGCACGGTGAACGCCACGGTCGCCGCCGCGCCGGCGTCCAGGCTGATCCGGGTGAAGCCGACGAGCTCCCGGGCCGGTCGGGTGACCCCGGTGGCCTGGTCGGAGAAGTAGAGCTGCACGATCTCGTCGCCGGCCCTCGTGCCGGTGTTGCGGACGGTCAGCCGAACGGTGACCGCGCCCTCGCTGTCGACCTCGGGCGAGCTGACCGCGAGGTCGGTGTAGTCGAAGGTCGTGTAGCTCAGCCCGTGGCCGAACGGGAACAGCGGGCCGGACGGCAGGTCGAGATAGCCCAGGTGCATGTCCTGGTCGGTGCGCCGGTAGCCGGTGCCGGTGGGCTGGCCGGAGTAGACGGGCACCTGCCCGGAGTGCCGCGGGATGGAGATCGGGAGCTTGCCGGCCGGGTTGACGTCGCCGAAGAGCACGTCGGCCATGGCGGTGGCGGCGTGCTGGCCGCCGTAGTAGCCGTAGAGCAGCGCCGGGAGCAGGCCGACGATCGGGGTCAGGGCCATCGGCCGGCCGGTGTACACGATCCCCACGCAGGGGGTTCCGGTGCCGGCGACGGCCTGGACGAGCGCGACCTGGTTCGCGGGGAGGTCGATGTTGGCGGTGTCGCAGCCCTCGCCCTCGGTGATCCGGGGGGTGAACCAGCCGGCCCGCCCGCCGAGGGCGAGGATCACCACGTCGGCGTCCGCGGCGGCGGCGACCGCGGCCGGGATGTCGGCCGGTTCCTCGTCGAGGACCCCGCAGCCGGCGGCCACGGTCACCTGCGCGCCGGGGACGGCCCGGCGGACGGCGTCGGCGAGGGACAGCGCGCCGTAGGCGTCGCGGATGTAGTCGTCGAGCGGCGTCCCGATAGGGCCGGAAAGCTCCTGGCGCATGAGCGCGGTCGCCTCGGGGGGGATGTCGCCGGCGATGTTCTCGGTGCCGGGTATGTGGGCCCGCTCGCCGGTGAACCGGGCCCGGAGCATCTCGAGCGCGGCGGGGTAGGTGTAGGGCGGGAACGCGAAGGAGATCCCGTCGGCGTGCGGGCCGACGACCGCGATCCGGCGCAGGTCCCGGGACAGCGGCAGGGTGCCGTCGTTCGCCAGCAGGGTCACCGACTGCTGGGCGAGCCGGTACGAGAGGTCGACACCCTGGCGGGCGACCTCGTTGACGACGACGGGGTCCTCGTCGGCGTAGGGCCGGTCGAACAGGCCGAGTGCGAACTTGTCCCGCAGGACCCGCCACACGGCCTGGTCCAGCTGCTCGACGGGAACCGTGCCGGCGTGGACCGCCCGCGCGAGTGTGGGGCCGTAGCCGTCGGGGACGGGAAGCTCGACGTCGAGCCCGGCGGCGAGGGCGAGCCGGCCGGCCTCCTCGGCGTCACGCGCGACACCGAGCCGCTTGTACAGGTGGCGGATGGTCTCGTAGTCGGAGACGACGGTGCCGGCGAACCCGAGGCGGTCCCGCAGCAGGCCGGTGAGGATCTCGCGGTTGGCACCGACCGGGACGCCGTCGACGGTGCTGTAGGAGTTCATGACCGCCGCGAGGCCGGCCAGCCTGATGGCGGCCTCGAACGGGCGGGCGTACACCTCGTACAGCTCCCGGGCCCCGATGGCGGTGCGGGCCATGTTCTGCCCGGCCTCGGTGAGGGCGTAGCCGAGGAAGTGCTTGCCGGTCGCGATCACACCCTCGCGCGGGTCGTCGCCCTGGATGCCGCGGACGAACGCGACGCTCATCGCGGACACCAGGTACGGGTCCTCGCCGTAGGTCTCGTGCACCCGGCCCCAGCGGGCGTCCCGGGCGACATCCATCACCGGGGACAGGACCAGCGGGTGACCGATGGCCCGTGCCTGCCGGCGCAGGACGTCCGCCATCTCCGCCACCCCGGCGGGGTTCCAGGTGGCGGCGAGCCCGATCGCGGTCGGGAACGTGGTCAGCCCGGGGGAGACCACACCGTTGAGCGCCTCCACGTGGAAGAGGGCGGGAATGCCCAGGCGGGTCCGGGTGACGAGGAAACGCTGGATCTCGTTGACAGCCTTCGCCAGGTTCGCGGGCGTGCGGTGGCTGAGCATCCCGAGCGGCGCGATGTGGCCGATCCCGGTGCCCAGAAGACGCTCGGCCTGCGCCTGGACCAGGCCGTCCACGCCGAGAAGCCCGATCGGCATCAGCCCGGTGACCTGCTGCGCCTTCTCCTCCACCGTCATGGTCCGCAGAAGCGCGTCCGCCCGGGCCTCAGGCGTCAGTGGGGCGTCGTACGTCATCGTCGATTCCTTACTGATGTGATCAGCACTGATGCGATCAGCGGGTCATGCGCCGGAGGGGCCCGAGGGTTCGGCTTCGATGCGCACGGTGGACGGCTCGCAGCCCTCCGTCGTGGCGGTGACGGTGATCGAGCCGGGTGCCGTCGGGCGGATGACGGCGAGCGCCCGGCCGTCGAAGGTCGTGCGGACCGTGTCGAAGAAGTTCTCGGTCGGCCTGGGGTCCGCGCTGCCGAAGCCCTGGAGCACGGCGGGTCCCGTCACCTCGACGGCCACCCTGCGGTCGGCGGTGTTGTAGAGGTTGCCGGCCCCGTCGACGAGCGTGAGGGCGACGTGGGCGAGGTCGGTGTCGTCGGCGGTGATGCGGGTGCGGTCGGCCGCCGCCTCGAGGCGGACCTCGCCCGTCGCGGACCGCAGCGAGGTGCGGCCGGTCTCGACGCCGCCGGTGTAGGCGACGGCCACGATCTCGCCGGGCTCGTAGACGGTCTCGAACTCCGCCCTGAACCGGTTCTTCTCACCCGCCGGGGCCGTGCCGACCCGCCTGCCGTTGATCAGGAGCTCGATCTCGTCCGCCGCGGAGTACACCTCGAGCCGCACCGGCCTGTCCTCGTGGCCGTTCCAGCTCCAGCTGGAGACCGAGTCGCTCCACGACCACCACATCGCGACCCTGACCGCCCGCCCGAAGCGGTCGGGGCGGTGGACGGCGATGTAGGGCTCGCCGCGCAGGCCGAACACGATCTCGCGGTAGTAGGAGGCGGGACGGCGGTGGCCGGTGATGTCGATGTCACCGCACCACGCCGTCAGCCACGGGTAGCCGCCCTGGTGGTTCAGCGCGGAATTCGTGGTCTCGCTGTCGCCCTCGTACTCGATCCGGCCGGTCCCCGGCTCGCCGAGGTAGTCCCAGCCGGTCCAGGTGAAGTCACCGATGACATGGCTGTGGTCCTGGACAAGCCGCCAGTTCGTGTCGATGTCGGCGGGATAGGTCTCGGTTCCGACGATCACCCGGTTGGGGAACTGCGCCCCGTCCTGCCCGTACCGTGATTCCAGGTAGTTGTAGCCGGCGACATCGAGGCAGGCCATCGACTCGGCGGTCTTCGAACCGACGACCTCGGAGCTCATGAGGATCGGCATGAACTCACGGAACCGCGCCATGAAGCCGTTGACGTCGAGGCTCTCGCTGTCCTTCTTCCGGGATTCGCCGGCGAAGGAGGCGAGCAGGTCGGGGCCGCCGGCGAGGAGTCCGTTGACGCCGTTCGTGACGAACCTGGTGCTGTCGATCGAGCGGATCGTCTCGGCGAGCCGGCGGCTGATCGCCGCGCCGGCGGCGGTGCCCGTCTCGGGGATCTCGTTCCCGATCGAGTAGAGGATGACGCTGGGATGGTTGAAGTCCTTGTCGACCATCGCCCGCACGTCGGACTCCCACCAGGTGGCGAAGTCGAGGGCGTAGTCCTGGCTCACCTTCGAGCGGGTCCACGCGTCGAACAGCTCGTCGATCACGAGAACGCCGAGCTGGTCGCAGGCGTCGAGCAGCGCCTTGCTCATCGGGTTGTGGGAGCTGCGGATGGCGTTGAAGCCGGCCTGCTTGAGGATCTCGACCCGGCGCTGTTCGGCGCGGTCGATGGTCGCGGCGCCGATCACCCCGTTGTCGTGGTGGATGCAGGCGCCGCGCAGGTTCACCGTCTCGCCGTTGATGCGCAGGCCCCGCAGCGGATCAACGGCGAGCGTACGGATGCCGAAGCGCGTGGTCTCCTGGTCCAGGAGCTCGCCGTCCGCCATGACGCTGGTCCGGCAGAGGTAGAGGTAGGGCCGGTCCACCCCCCACAGTTCCGGTCGTGGCACGGGCAGCCGCTGGCGCAGGGTGAGTGTGTCGCCGATGAACGTGGTGACCGGAGCGGTGTCCCCGGCGACGACCGTGCCGTCGGCGTCCACGATCTCGGTGAGCACCTCGAGGGCCCGGGTGACCGGGGATTCGTTCTGTATCTCGGTCGCCACCGCGACCACCGCGAGGTCGTCGTCCACGGCCGGAGTCGTGATCCTCACCCCGTCCAGTGCGAGGTGCACCAGATCGCCGATGATCAGTTTCGTGTTGCGGTAGACCCCGCCACCCGAGTACCAGCGGGTGTCGTTGCCGCTGTGCGCCTCCACGACGATCTCGTTGTCGCTGCCGTACTTCAGCAGGTGATCGGTGCGGACGTAGAAGTTGGAGTAGCCGTAGGCGCACTGCGCCGCGAAATCACCGTTGATGAAGACCCGGGCATTTCGGTAAACACCCTCGAACTCGAGGGTGACCCGTCGGTTCCGGTACTCCTCCGGCGCGAAGAACGTCTTTCTGTACTGGTATGCCCCGCTCGGGTAGTAGCCGCGCTGACCCGCCTCTGTGTCGGCTCCGTCGCGCTCGAGCCCGACCATCGCGTCGTGGGGCAGCCGGACGTCCTGCCAGGGGGCGTCGGCCCGGCCGAGGATCTCCAGGAACGCGTCGGTCTTCCGGCGGAAGGACCAGCCGTCATTGAAGGATGAACGGATCAACCGAGCTCTCCCTGGCAACGCAGTCTTTGTTCGTCGTGGATTCGGGCGGATGGCACCTGCGCGCGAAAGGTGACCCGAGGTCGCGAAGGCGGGTGCCCCAGGCCACTAGCACGTACTAGCGTCGTGGGTAGACAAGCTAACATCGTGCTGTTAGCGCGCGCAAGTGGGCTTGAGTGAGGGGGGCGGTGGCCGTGTCAGAGGCGACGGCGAAGCGAAGGGTCACCGCCACGGATGTTGCCGCGGTCGCAGGGGTTTCGCGGGCGACGGTGGGCTTCGTCCTCAACCGGACCCGGGGGCAGACGATCTCGGAGGGCACCCGGGAGCGGGTGCTCGAAGCGGCACTGCGCCTCGGCTACCGGCCGAACAGCGCCGCCCAGGCCCTCGCCAGCGGCCGCAGCAGGATCGTCCTGTTCGTCCTGCCGGACTGGCCCGTCGAGTACAGCTTCCGGATCTACCTCGACGAGGCGTCCCGCGTCCTGGACGAGGCCGGCTACTCGCTCGTCACCTACACCCGCCGGCCCCACGGCGAGACCCGTCCCCTCTGGGAGCTCCTGACCCCGGACAGTGTCTTCGGGTTCACCTCCTTCAGCCCGGACGAGATCGCCTCGATGCGCGGCTGCGGGATCCGCCGGATCTTCCCGGACCCCGCCCGACAGGAACCCCTCGACCTCTCCCTGGCCGTCAGCGCGGGACCCCGCCTCCAGGTCGAGCACCTGTACGAACACGGCCGCCGCCAGCTCGCCTACGCCGCCTTTGCCGACCCCCTCCCGTCCTCCCTCGTCCAGGCCCGCCACGACGCGGCCCGGGAACGAGCCCACTCCCTCGACCTGCCACCCGTCGACATCAGGTACATCGACTACCGCGACGGATCCGCCGACGACGCGGTCCGTGCCTGGCACGGCGCCGGAGTGACCGGCGTCGTCGCCTTCAACGACGACGTCGCCGCCGCCGTCGTCAGCGCCGCGATCCGCATCGGGATACGGATACCCGACGACCTCGCCGTCATCGGTCACGACGACAGCCCCATAGCGACAATGTTCGTTCCCGCGCTTTCCACTGTCCGGTTCGACACCGCCACCCTCGGCCGCGGGTTCGCGGAATACGCCATCCACCAGACAGAAGGCCGGCCCCTGCCGGACTGGCGGCCCCCGGTGAGCGCCACCCTCATCCGCCGCGAGTCGACCTAGTTCTCCGAGACCTGGTTCTCCGGGACAGAGCTTTTTGAGGCAGAGCTCGCCGAGGCAGAAGACGGGCGCTGGGCGACGTCCCGCAGCGTGCGGAACGCCGGGACGAGGGCCTCATGGAGCGACTCGAAGACCGGGAGCAGCGCGCGGTAGGTGGCAGCGGACGCCGGCTCGGGGCGGTGGCTCTCACCGGCCTGCACGAGGTCGGCCGCGACGTCGAGGTTCTCGACCATGCCGAGGGCGTCCATCCCCAGCAGTGCCGCGCCGAAGCTCGTGCCCTCACGGGTCGAGGGGAAGTCGACGTCCATGCCGAGGGCGTCGGTGAGGATCTGCCGCCACAGCGCGCTGCGGGCGAAACCGCCGGTGGCCCGCGTCTCGCGCACCTCGATCCCGGCGGCCCGGATGGACTCGGCGACCAGCGCGAGCTGCAGGCAGACCCCTTCGAGTGCCGCCCGGACGAGGTGCTCGCGGCGGTGCCCCCGGGTCAGCCCGACGTAGGCCCCGCGGGAGAGCGAGTCCCAGTGCGGCGCCCGCTCCCCGGTCAGGTAGGGTAGCATCAGCAGCCCGTCGGACCCCGCGGGGGCCCGGGCCGCGATGTCCAGCACGGCCGGCTCGTCCTCCAGGTCGGGCGCCAGTGCGTCACGTGCCCACCGCAGCACCAGCCCGCCGTTGTTGATGGCCCCGCCGACCACCCAGCGCTCCGGCGCGAGGGCGTAGCAGAAGAGGTGCCCGGACAGGTCGACGGTCGGCCGGTCGACCATCACCCGGATCGCGGCGCTCGTCCCGATCGAGCAGGACGCGACCCCGCCGTGCACCGCTCCCACCCCGAGCGACGCCAGTGCCCCGTCGCTCGCGCCGACGACCACCGGCGTCGCGGCCGGCAGCCCGAGTGCCGCGGCCGCGGCCGGGGTGAGGCGGGGGAGGACCTCGGTCGTCGCGGCGAGGCGGGACAGTCGGGCCGGGTCGATGCCGGCGACGTCCAGCGCCTCGCCGTCCCAGTCGAGGGCGGCCAGGTCGAGCAGCCCGGTGGCGGATGCCACCGAGTGGTCGACGAGCCACTCGCCGCACAGGTCGGCGAGGATGTACTCCTTGATCCCCACCCAGCGGCGCACCGCCGCGAAGGTCTCCGGGTCCTGCTCGCGGAACCACACGAGCTTGGCCAGCGGGGACATCGGGTGCGTCGGCGTGCCGGTCCGGCGGTGCAGCTCCAGGCCGTGGGTGGCGCGCAGCCGTTCGGCCTGTGTCGCCGCCCGGGCATCCGCCCAGGTGAGTGACGGGGTCAGTGGCCGGCCGGCGTCGCCGATGCCGATGAGCGTGTGCATCGCGGCGGAGAAGGAGAGGCCGCTGACCCGGTGACCGGCGTTCCCGGCCTGCCGCGCCGCCCCTCTGACCGCCTCGGTCACCGCCCCCCTGATGACGTCGGGGTCCTGCACGGCCTCGCCGGGGTGGGGTTCGAGCAGGGGGTAGCCGACCCTCGCACTGGCGTGCTCGCGACCGTCCGGGTCGAAGGCCACGACCTTCGTGGCGGTCGTGCCGACGTCGACGCCGAGGATCACGTCAACCCCGGCACCGGATGCGGCTGCTGTGGAGGGCCGTCTCATGCTCTCCCTGTACCAGAGTAGAAGATCCGGGCGCGGACGGGTTGCTTCTCGTGGCGGACGGCAGGAGGGTCCCTGGCGGTGCCGTGCCGCCTACTGGATTATGGACAGCTTGCGTGCGCTAGGACACCAATATAGCGTGGCCTCCAGAAACTAGCGCGAGCTAGTATCGACGGGTCGCGCGCCTGGGGCCCGCGATTGGGTTTGCATGGGCGGAAAGGCTGAGCATGATTGACCGAGAGGCTGTCGTCTGCCGTCACAACGTCGAGCTGGTGCGGGCCGACGCGGCGGCGGCGATCACGGTCGGCAACGGCGACTTTGCCTTCACCGCCGACATCACCGGCATGCAGACCTTCCCGGCCTTTCACGACCAGGCCGCCGCCCACCCGGAGAAACGCCTGGCCGTGAACACCGCGACGATGTCGACGTGGGGCTGGCACTCCATGCCCAACCCCGAGGGGTTCGTGCTCGCCGACGCGATGACCGGTTACCAGACCGCCCGCGGGCCGGTGGAGTACCCCGACAAGTTCGACATGATGGCGATGTTCACCGGCGAGATCGCCGAGGAGCACCGCGCCGGAACCTGGCTGCACTGTAATCCCCAGCGCCTTGATCTGGGCCGCATCGGACTCGTCCTGCGGCCGGATCCCGACGCCGCTCCCGAGAGCGATCCCGGGGCGCTCACGAATCCGCGTCAGCGCCTCGACCTGTGGTCGGGCGAGCTCGCCAGTGTCTTCGAGTACGCCGGGCACGAGGTGCGGGTCAGCACGGTCGCCGATCCGCGCGACTCCCGCGTCGCGTTCCGCATCGAATCCGAGCTGCTCGCCGACGGCCGGGCCGCCGTCGTCCTCCGGTTCCCCTACGCCAGCGACGACTTCTTCCGGACCTCGGACTGGAGCGCACCCGAGCGGCACACAACGGCTCTGCACCTGCTCGGCGACCAGTCCTGCCGCCTCGACCGGACACTCGACGACACCGCGTACACGCTGCGCCTGGACTGGTCGGAGGGCCGGATCAGCCCGACCGGTGAGCCGCACGAGTTCGTGCTGACCGCGTCGTCCGCCGCGCTGGAGCTCGTGGCCGGTTTCGCTCCCGGCGACAGCTGGGCGCACGAGCGCGCGGAGTTCGCGCCCGTCCGGAGCGCGGCGGCGGATTCGTGGCGCCGTTTCTGGACGTCGGGGGCGGCGATCGATGTCGCCGGCAGCACCGATCCCAGAGCGGCCGAGCTGGAACGGCGGGTGGTGCTGTCCCAGTACCTGACCGCGGTCAACTGCTCCGGTACCGTCCCGCCGCAGGAAACCGGGTTGGTCACCAACTCCTGGCAGGGCAAGTTCCACCTCGAGATGCACTGGTGGCATGCCGCGCACTTCGCCGCGTGGGGCCGTCCCGATCTCCTGGAACGCAGCCTGGACTGGTATCTGTCAATCCTGGATTCGGCCCGCGCAACCGCACAGCGACAGAGTTACGCCGGGGCGCGCTGGCCCAAGCAGGTAGGTCCGGACGGCAGGGAGAGCCCCTCCGAGATCGGGGCGCTGCTCATCTGGCAGCAGCCTCATCTCCTCTACCTCCTCGAGCTGCTCCACCGCAGCCGCACCGGGCCGGAACGCGAACGGCTGGTGGCTCGTTTCGCCGAGCTCGTCGAGGAGACGGCTCTGTTCATGGCCTCCTTCGTCGAGGACCGCTCAGGCACCTACCACCTGCCCGCCCCGCTGGTCCCCGCCCAGGAGTTCTATGACGCCAGGACCACCGAAGATCCCACCTTCGAGCTGGCCTACTGGTGGTGGGGCCTGGAAATCGCCCAGCGGTGGCGCGAACGCCTCGGCCTGGGAAGAAACGCACAGTGGCAGCAGATCCAGGACGCCATGGCGCCGCCCCGCCAGGAGGCGGGCGTCTACTCGGCGATCGCCACGGAGCCCTATCTGCGGCGCGACGACCATCCCTCGATGCTGTGCGCTCTCGGTGTCGTGCCCGTGACCCCCCTCATCGACGCCGCCACCATGGAGACGACGCTCCTCGCCGTCCGGGACACCTGGCAGTGGGACTCCGCGTGGGGCTGGGACTTCCCGGTCATGGCGATGACGGCGACGCGCATCGGCCGCCCCGACCTCGCGGTGGACGCGCTCCTCATGGACCGTCCGAAGAACCGGTACCTGCCCACCGGCCACTGCCCGCAGATGGGCAGCTTCCTCCCCATCTATCTTCCCGCCAACGGCGGCCTGCTCGCGGCCGTGTCGCTCATGGTCGCTGGCTGGGAGGGCGCCGGCACCGACCTCCCGGGCTTCCCCCGTGACGGCAGCTGGACCATCCGCCACGAAGGCTTCATCGCCTGGCCCTGAACCAGGCGTGGTGTGTGCCGTACTGGCGGCCTGCTGGCCCGGACCACTGGCTCCAGCGGCCGGTAGGCCCAGGTCAGTCCGAGCCGATCCGGGCCGCCGCATCGGCGAACTGCGCGGCGTACAGGCGGGTGTAGGCGCCGTCGGCGTCGACGAGGCGATCGTGCGTGCCCTGCTCGACGATGGCACCGTCCTCCATGACGACGATCGTGTCCGCGTCACGGATGGTGGACAGCCGGTGGGCGATGACGAAGGCCGTGCGCCCTTCCCGTAGCCGGGCCATGGCTTCCTGGATGAGAACTTCGGTGCGGGTGTCGACGGAGCTGGTGGCCTCGTCGAGGATGAGGATCGCGGGTCTGGCGAGGAACGCCCGGGCGATGGTGAGGAGCTGTTTCTCGCCGGCGCTGAGCCCGGAGTCCTCGTCGTCGATCACTGTGTCGTAGCCGTCGGGCAGGGTCCGGATGAACCGGTCGGCGTGGGCGGCCGTCGCCGCGGCGACGATCTCGTCGCGGGTCGCTCCCCGTGCGCCGTAGGCGATGTTCTCGGCGATGGTTCCGCTGAACAGCCAGGTGTCCTGCAGGACCATGCCGACTCTGGAACGCAGGCGGGCCCGCGCCATCGTGGCGATGTCGACGCCGTCCAGGGTGATGTGACCCTCGCCGACGTCGTAGAAGCGCATGAGCAGGTTGACCAGCGTGGTCTTGCCCGCGCCGGTCGGGCCCACGATGGCGATGGTGTGACCGGGCTCGGCGGTCAGCGACAGGTTCTCGATGAGCGGCTTGTCCGGGGTGTACCGGAAGGACACGTTCTCGAACGCGACCCGACCCGTGACGGTCGATGCCGGCTGGTTCGCCTCGATGGGGTCCGGTGACTCCTCGGGCGCGTCGAGGATCTCGAAGACCCGTTCGGCCGAGGCGGCGCCGGACTGCACGGTGCCGGCCATGCTGGCGAGGAACGCCAGCGGCTGGCTGTACTGGCGGGAATACTGGATGAACGCCTGGATGTCGCCGATCGTCAGCGCGCCGGCGGCGACCCGCACCCCGCCGACGACCGCGATGAGGACGTAGTTCAGGTTGCTCATGAACATCATGGCCGGCTGGATGGCGCTCGACACCGCCTGCGCCCGGTAGGTCGCCCCGGTCAGCTCGTCGTTGCTCTCCATGAAGACGTCCATCGCCTGCTGGTCGCGCCCGAAGGCCTTGACCAGGGCGTGGCCGGTGTACATCTCCTCGATGTGGCTGTTGAGCCGCCCGGTCTGTTTCCACTGCTCCAGAAAGAAGGGCTGGGCCCGTTTACCGAGCGCCGTCACCGCGACGAGGGACAGCGGGGCGGTGACGAGCGCGATCAGCGCCAGCAGCCAGGAGATCCAGAACATCGCGGCCAGCATTCCCGCGATGCTGAACAGCGGGATGACGAACTGCCCGAACACCTGCTGGAGGCTCTGACCGAGGTTGTCGATGTCGTTGGTGACCCGGCTGAGGATCTCGCCGCGGCGCTGGCGGTCGAAATAGGAGACGGGCACCCGGGAAATCTTGATGGCGACGTCCTCGCGCAGTTGCCGGGTGACCCGCTGCACGGCGAGGTTGGCCGTCCACGCCTGGACCACGGCGCACAACCCGGCGGCCACGTACACCGCGGTCGCGTACAGCAGCACCCGTCCGACCGCGTCGAAGTCGATGCCGGAACCGGCTGCCGCGGCGCCGTCGGTGACACCGGCCGGAGACCGCGCCGCGTCGGGCTGGCGGCCCAGCGTGCCTTCGACGACAAGGTTGGTGGCGCGGCCGAGCAGCCATGGGCCCGAAGCGGTCAGGACGACACTGGCGACACCGGAGACGGCCGTGCCCACGAGCAGTCCTCGCTGCCGGGATATCGCCTGCCACACCCGGCGCACGGTGCCGCGGGAGTCCGCGGACCTGTCGGGCCGGCGCGGGCCGCCCGTCGCGGCGCCGAGGCCCTGGGCGGGGTGATTCCGGGCGGCGCGATTCCGACTCATGCGGCCTCCGCCTCGGTCATCTGTGACAGCACGATCTCGCGGTAGGTCGCGTTCCCGGCGAGCAGTGCGTGGTGGGTGCCGACGCCGACCACCCGTCCCTCGTCGAGCACGACGATGCGGTCGGCACCGCGGATCGTGTTCACCCGCTGGGCCACGATGACGACCACCGACTCCGCCGTCTCGCGGGCCAGCGCCGCCCGCAGCCGCGCGTCGGTCGCGTTGTCGAGGGAGGAGAAGGAGTCGTCGAACAGGTACACCGCCGGCCGCCCGACCAGGGCGCGTGCGATGGCGAGCCGCTGGCGCTGGCCGCCGGAGAGATTCGTGCCGCCCTGCGAGACCGGCGCGTCCAGACCTTCGGGGAGCGCTTCGACGAACGCCCGGGCCTGGGCGATGTCGAGGGCCCGCCACAGCTCGTCGTCGGTGGCCTCGGGGTCGCCGTAACGCAGATTCGTGGCGACGGTTCCGGAGAACAGGGAGGGCCGCTGCGGGACATAGCCGATCGTCCGGCTCAGCAGCGCCCGGTCGAGCGCGCGGACGTCGACGCCGCCCACCAGGACCATGCCCTCGGACGTGTCGGCCAGCCGGGGGATCAGGCTGAGCAGGGTGCTCTTGCCGCTGCCGGTGCTGCCGATGATCGCGACTGTCTCGCCGGGGCCCGCGGTGATGTTCACATCACTGAGCACGGCCGCCTCCGCGCCCGGATACCGGAATCCCACGCCACGCAGCTCGACGTGTGTGCGCCGGGTGAGAGCCGGCACCGCTGTGGCGGGCGGGACGGCTGTGGCGGGCGGGACGACGGTGCTCGCGGTGCCGAGCACCTCGCGGACGCGTCCGGCGCAGACCTCCGCCCGGGGGAGCATGCGCAGCAGGTAGGTGGCCATGATGGCCGCTCCGAGGATCTGCATGACGTAGCCGAGGAACGCCGACAGCGTCCCGACGCCGATCGCCCCGGAGTCGATGCGCAATGCGCCGAACCACACGACGGCGACGCCGGCGAGGCTCGCGACCGCGGTCGCCAGCGGGTACATCAGAGCCATGAGCTGGCCGGCCCGTACGGACACGTCGGTGAGCAGGGTGTTGGCCGCGGCGAAGCGCGCGTGTTCGTGGTCCTCCTGGACGAAGGCCCGGACGACACGCAGCCCCGTGATCTGCTCACGCATGATGCGGTTCACCGAGTCCGTCGTGCTCTGCTGCGTGGCTGACAGCGGTGTCATGCGGCGCAGGATGACCAGGATCGCCGCGCCCAGCAGCGGGGCGATCACGACGAGCAGGAGCGACAGCGGGACGTCCTGGCCGAGCGCGAAGACGACGCCGCCGACGCACATGATCGGTGCTGTGATCATGAACGCGAGGGTGATCTGCACGAGGACCTGGATCTGCGTGATGTCGTTGGTTGTCCGGACGATCAGCGACGGAGCGCCGAAGAGGTGCAGTTCGGTCGAGGAGAAGGACTGCACGTGGCCGAACAGCGAGGCGCGCATGTCACGCGCCAGGTACGTCGCCACCCGGGCCGCCAGCACCGCGGCGGCGATCGCGCACAGGAGCTGCACCAGGGACACCGCGATCATGACGCCGCCGACCCGCCAGATGTGGCCGGTGTCGCCGGTCAGGACACCCTTGTCGATCACGTCGGCGCTCAGGTCGGGAAGGTAGAGCGCCGCCGCGGTCTGGACGAGTTGGAGGATGGCCACCAGAGCTGTGGCCCGTCGGTACGGACGCGCATAGCGCAGCAGCAGGCGAATCAGCACGAAGACTCACAGGGGCGGTCGGGTGGCCCGCGGACCGTACGCGGACTGAGCGGCTGTAACACTAGCCGGACAGATCCACTTCCATCAAGGTAGATGCATCTCTGAGAGATGCATCGCTGTTGCTGTAAGGTTGCCATGGACGGATTCGAGCTCTTCCAGTTGGGTCGCAGGCTGATGAAGCTTGGCGAGCAGGCGATCCCGGAGATGGGGCTCCACCGGATGTCCGGTCCGACGCGCGCGGTCGTGTTCGACGTCTTCGGGAACCCCGACAGCTCGATCTCGGAGATCACCGCGCGGGTCAGGTTCCCGCAGAGCCAGGTCTCGGCGTGCGTCGCCCGGTTGCGCGAGGTCGGGGCCCTGGAGACCGTCAGCGACCCCCACGACCGTCGCAGGACACTCGTCCGTCCCTCGGCCGAGGCGCTGCGCCGTGCCGAGGACCGGCCCTCGGCGCCCATCGACGACACCCTCGCCGCCGCGATCGGCAGCACCGACCCGGCCGACATCCAGCGGGTGAGAGACGCGCTCGAGGTCCTGGCCGGGCTGCTCGACCGGCGTCAACCCACCGCCGGTGTGCCCTCAGCCCCCGGCGCCGCGGACACGCCCTGACGCGTCGCGCCCGACAGCTGTTGCGTTGTGTTACCGCTTGTTCAGCTGGCCGGCGTCGACCGGGACGACGGTGCCGGTCACGTACCGCGCGTCATCCGACACCAGCCAGGCGATGGCGTTCGAGACGTCCAACGGGTCCACCGCGTCGACGGG